>DASUGD010000290.1:0-29581 GCA_036274195.1 Gemmatimonadaceae bacterium
TGAAATTCGACTCTGACCCCAATTCTCGCCGGCCTAGAAGGTCCAGCTGATCGCGAGCGTGGTCCCGAAGTCGTGCTTTTCCGCCCCCGCCGACTGCGGCTTGTTGTCGAACGAGTCGAAGAACGTGACCGTGAGCATGAAATCCTTCACGAGCTCGTACGATACGCGAAGGTCGTTCTCCCACCGAACGCGACCCTGAATCGAGAAGCTCGGGTAGAGTTGACTGTTGATCGAGGCATTGAGCTTCGGCGTGTCGTAGCGAAAGGCGCTGAACACCAGGCCAATCAGCCCCTCGAGACTCACCGATGACGAGTCACTCGAGAAGTAGTGCTCGCGCGTGATCACCGGGCCGGCGACGGCCCAGAAGTCGACGTGGTTGTTTCGGGAAAGCGTGCGAGCGCCGAAGGCGCCCAATCGCAACCGGCCCGCGAGATCCAGCTCCTCGTTTCGCTCGTAACCGGCGACAAGCCCGGTGCTCCAGAGGTTCGCTGCCAGGTACCGTTCCGTGAGATCGGCCGTAAGGCGTGTCGTCTGAGGCGAGTCCTCGCGGTCTTCACGAAACGTGGTGACTTCGAGGACGGTTTCCGAGCGCGGACCTCGATACGCGACCTTCGCCCCGCTCGTGAGCTGCAGCGTCTTGTTGGCCTTCTGAAAGGAAAACCCGAGGTCGAGGTACCCATCGAGACGCGCGACAAAGGTCTGCCTGATCGGCGTGATGGCGACGATGTCGGACAACGAAAGTGTGTCGAGACCGAGCGCCACCCAGCCGTTGGACGCCAGTCCGAGGTTGCCGTAGTACTTGTGTCCCGAGTTGACCTGCACCTCGAACGTCGCGGTGCTCTGGATGCGAACGACCTTGTCCCACTCGATGGAGATCGTGCCGAAGTCGTCGGTCGAGTACTTGAGGAGCGCACGGGAGAGCGACTTGACCTCGCCCGTGAGCCGGTCGCCGTTGCGGATCCACACCGAATCGGTCTTCTGTGCCTCGCCCACGCTGGCCGACAGGAGAAAGCCGAGGATGCCCCAGGAGCGGAGCTTCATCATTATCGAGCGAGCCATACCCATCAGCTACGCAGACAGGGCTGCCGTCACAAGTAAACCTTCGTCGGGTATCTCAGCGGGGCCAGGCGAGCGCGTGGGAACTCCCATGCCGTTTCCCCGGTGCCTCCCGCCCAACAACCCTCGAGTACCGCAAGGACGAGTCGCTGACGCTGTGGACTGCCCTCGAGACACCTAACGATGCGCCCGAAGGCATGGGAACGAACACGTTCCGCGACGTGAGCGTGCGGCCACTCCATGCGTGTCGCCGTACCGACCGAAAGTCCAATTGTGTCCCGGTGGGCCCGCCTCATGATCGGGCCATGCCATTGACGACTGTCCTGTGGTTCCTGGCGCTCGCCCACACGATCGGGCCTCAGGTCCCCGGTGTCGCGGGCCAGGTGTCGACGCCGGCGCCGCCGCAAGCCACCGACCCGCTCGAGCGCACCACCCCGCGTGGCAGCCTCTCCGCGTTCATCCAGGCCGTGGACGACGAGGACTACGTGCTCGCCAGCAGGTATCTGCAGGTCTCCGAAAGTCAGCGCCGAAGCGCCGAGCCGTTGGCCCGTGACCTGAAGGCCCTGATGGACCGCTATTTCAGCGAAGCCATCACGAGCATCAGCGACTCACCTGATGGCGCGCTCGACGACGGCCTCCCGATCGACCGCGAGCGCGTCGGCCCACTCGACATCAACGACACCAAAACCGACATCACGCTCGTGCGCGTGACCGACCCGCAGGCCGGGAAGGTCTGGTTGATCTCGTCGGAGACGCTAGCGCTGGTCCCGGCGCTCAACCGGTCGGTCGCGCGCACGTGGATCGAGCGCGTCAGCCCGAGCGCGCTGTTGAATCGCGAGCTGTTCGGCATCTCGCTCGCGCACTGGATCGTGCTGGTAGCGACGCTCGTCATTCCCTTCGTCCTGCTCGCGCTGCTCGCTGCCGGCCTGATGTTCGTCGTTAGGCGCACAGTGCCCGACATGGGACGACGGTACGATCTCGACGTCTGGTACGCCGCCACGCGCTGGCCCGCCATCACCGTCGTGGTGCTCGTCGTCCAGCTCACGATGCTGCGCTTCCTCGGTTACCCGCTCGCGTTCCGCATCACCTATGCGCACATCGCACTAATTGCGGCGGTGATCGCGATGGCGTGGCTCCTCAGGCGCATCCTGACGCTGGGGTTCGCCCGCGCTCGCAACATGGTCTGGGGAAAGGATCGCACGAGCACGCAATCGCTCATGCTGCTCGGCGAGCGGTTGCTCAAGATGCTCGTCGTCGTCGTCGCCATCCTCGCGATCCTCTCGATTGCCGGTGTGAACACCAAGACCGCCCTCGCCGGCATCGGCATCGGCGGCGTCGCGCTCGCGCTCGGCGCGCAGAAGACCGTGGAGAACTTCCTGGGCGGGGTTTTCCTCCTGAGCGACCGGGTGCTCGCGGTGGGCGACACGTGCAGCATCTCGAACCGCGTCGGGACGGTCGAGGACATCACACTTCGCTCGGTGCGACTCCGGACGGTGGACCAGACGCTCGTCTCGGTGCCGGCCGGCGTCCTGGCACAGGCCGGGATAGAGAACTTCGCCTCGCGCCAGAAGATCCCGGTGCAGACCACCCTGCGTCTGCGATACGGCACGAGCACCCGGCAGCTCAGGCAGATCCTCGACGGTGTTCGCGAGCTGCTCGCGCGAAGTCCCAAGATCGAGCAGACCTCGGCCCGCATCCGGCTGATCAACTTCGGCGAGCGCGCACTGGAGCTCGAGCTCTTCGCCTACATGCTGACAGCGGACTTCGCCGAGTTTCTCGGGCTGCGCGAAGGACTGCTGCTCGAGATCGCGTCGATCGTGGAAGCGGCCGGCACCGCCTTCGCCCAACCCACGGAGCTCATCTTCACGGATGGCAAGCCAGGTATGGCGGTCGCGCCAGGGATGGCCCGCGAGTCGGCAGTCCCGGACGACATGCGTCTGACTCCGGGGACGCCAGCAGTCAGATGAAGTGTCAGATGGGCTGGCCCCTTGGTTCAATGGCACGTCCGTCCGGTACGACCTCATCATGGCTTGGCGCTGGGCGCTCCTGCTGCGCCCGTCAGCGCAAGCACTCGAGCCCAGGGTCGAGGGAGAGGGGCGGGAACCATGCCCGTTAGGCGTCGGCATTCGTTCAGGGTCGTTGGCGCAGCACTCGTCTGGGGCAGCGCGGCGTGGGCACAGGATTCCGCCGCCGTCCAGAACGCCGAGCGTCGCGCCGCGGCGGAGGCATCCGCCGTCGACTTGCCCACGGCGCCGGTGACCGTGGACGGCGTCGCCCTCTTCCGCGTCCGCGGGATCTCCTCCTACCCGGCCGAGCGACGCGCGGCCGAGATCGCGAACCGCATCGTCGATGTCGCGGCCGACCGGACGATCCCCGTCGATTCAATCACCGTCCAGGACACGCCCGCAGCATCCATCGTCGTCGCAAACGGCCAGCGATTGTTCGGCGTGCTCGACGCCGACGCCGAGCTCGAGGGCCTAACGAAGGAGGTCGTGGCCCGGGCGTACCGGAACCGGGTGGCCGAAGCGATCACCGAGTTCCGGCGTGATCGGGAAGCTTCCAACCTTTGGAAGGACTTCTACCGGGCAGCGATCGCGACCGTCGCCTTCCTCCTGCTCGTGGAGCTGGACCGGCGCAGTCTCCGGCGCGTCCGCGCGGCCGTCGCCGCACGGTATCGATCGAAGGTTCATGATGTGCGTGTCAGCACGCTCGAGATCGTGCGCGGGGAGCAGCTCTGGAACGTCGGCCAGCATGCGGTGAGGCTCGTCGCTGTGCTGATCGCGCTGGTGGCCGGGTACCTGTACCTCAACTACGTCCTCGTGCTCTTCCCGTGGACGAGAGCCTTGGGTCGCAACCTCACGAACATCCTCCTTCAGCCGCTGAAGACGCTCGCCACCGGATTCCTGTCGTTCATCCCCGATCTCGTTTTCCTGATCGTTCTCACCGTCATTACCCGCTGGGCCCTCGGGCTCGTCCGGGTGTTTTTCGGGCGCGTGGCCAGCGGGGAGACCGAGCTTCGTGGTTTCGAGGCAGATTGGGCAAAGCCGACGGAGAGGATCGTCCGCTTCGCGCTGATCGCCATGGCCCTCGTGATCGCATACCCGTACATCCCCGGCTCCGGCTCCGAGGCATTCAAGGGCATCGGCGTCGTCGTCGGCCTCATGTTCTCGCTCGGTTCAGCATCCGTCATCGGCAACCTGGTGGCGGGACTCGGCATCGCGTTTCGGCGTGCCTTCCGGGTGGGCGACCGGGTGCGCATCGGGGACACCATTGGCGAAGTCACCCAGGTCGAGCTGTTGACGACCTACCTTCGTTCGCCGAAGAACGAGCAGATCGTCATCCCGAACTCGCTCATTCTGAACAACGAGGTCGTGAACTACAGCGCGCTCGTGCGCAGCGGTGCTGGCCTCATCGTGCACACGAATGTCGGGATCGGTTACGAGACGCCATGGCGGCAGGTCGAGGCCATGCTGGTTCAGGCTGCGCGTCGTACGCCGGGCATTCGCGCCGAGCCCGAGCCGTTCGTGCTGCAGCGGTCGCTCGGCGATTTCGCGGTGAACTACGAGATCAACGCCTACACCGACGAGCCACGTCGAATCCTTGCGACCTACTCGGATCTGCATCGGAACATCCTCGACGTCTTCAACGAGTACGGCGTGCAGATCATGACTCCGGCGTACGAGGGCGATCCGGAGCAGCCGAAGGTCGTGCCGCGCGACCAGTGGTTCACGTCGCCGGCGGCACTCCCCACACCCGAGCGTGGCGTCGACGCTCCAGTGGCGGCAGGGCCGGCAGATATCTCGCTTGGGACGCGTCGCGATGGGGAGGCGGTGCCGCGCCAGCCTGCCAAGCAATCGTGACAGGGCCCGCGGGCCCGCCTAACGCCAGGCCGCCGCTGCAGCGCCGCTACGGCAGCCGGGAACATGGCAGGCACGGCGATCGAGCTGTGACGCCCGCCCTGTCGGCGGTACTGGACATGTGATGGGACGGTGCTGCATGCTGGAGGCGAAGGTCCAATGGCGAGATCCCGAAGCGCAGTGGCACCGTTCGCAGGCTGTACCGGCGGCAACCCGAGATCCCGAGGGGCAAGAGACTGACGATGGAACCCGAGCGAGTCAACGACCTGGACCGCGCTCGCCGGTCACGCGAGATCGAGAACGGGCGCGCTGTCGAGCGCGAGGTGCCCGTACCGGTCGGGCAGCTGTCCGCCGAGGAAGCCCTCGAGATCGCCATCGAGGCGTACATCTACGCCTACCCGCTGGTCCTCATGGACCTGACGCGCGTCGCGAGCACTCGCGGGCCGGCGGCCGACGGCCTTCGGGCGCTCGCGCCCATGAACCAGTTCGCCCATGCGCCGACGCTCCCCGATGCGCAGTTCACCGGTGGCGTGCGGCCTAACATAGATACGCTGCAGTCTACGCTCTGGTTCGACGTCTCCGACGACCCGCTGATCCTGCGCGTCCCCGACTCCGGGGGACGCTACTACGTCCTCACGATGTTCGACCTGTGGAGCGACGTGTTCGCGGCTCCCGGGAAGCGCACCACCGGGACCGGGCCGCAGCGGTACGTGATTGTCGGACCGAAATGGACAGGTCGGCTACCCGAAGGCGTCGAGGCACTGCGGTCGCCGACCTCCCTGGGTTGGATCGTCTGCCGGATCGAGACGGACGGGGGACCCGACCTGGGCGACGCGCATGCATTCCAGGCCGGACTGCGCGCGGCACCCCTCTCGGCCATCGGACGTGCGACCGGCATCCTTCCCGACGCCGGGTCACCGCTCGTCGCTATCATGCCTCCCGCTGCGCCCATCCAGCAGCTCGCGAGGATGGACGGCGCGACCTTTTTCAGCCGGTTCGCCAAGCTCACCGCCGACAACCCGCCGCACCCTAACGACTACCCGCAACTGCAGCGGCTGCGGCGGCTGGGCATCGTGCCCGGCGCGCCGGTGACCAGGGAGCGGATGTCGCAAACTGCCTGGACGGCGCTCGACCGCGCGATTCCGTTCGCCCAGCGCAGGATCCGCGACCACGCTACGCGCGCCGCGCGCATCATGAACGGCTGGGCCATGATGACGAGCCCCGTCGGGACGTACGGCACCGACTACGTGAAGCGCGCGCTCGTCGCGTTCTTGGGACTCGGCGCGAGCCCCGTCGAGGACGCGATCTTCCCGACCGCCTTCACGATGCCGGACGGCTCGCCGTTCGACTCGAATGCGAAATACGAGGTCCGGTTCGCGAGTAGCGGCCTTCCGCCCGCGCGCGCGTTCTGGTCGCTCACGATGTACAACGATCGGCAGCTGTTCGCCGATAACCCCATTCAGCGCTACGCCATCGGAAGCGGCGACCATCTGCGGTACGACTCCGACGGTTCGCTGATGCTGTACATCCAGCGCGAGTCGCCCGGTCGCGACAGGGAAAGCAACTGGCTCCCGACCCCGAGAGAGGGACCGTTCACGCTGACGCTGCGGCTTTATTGGCCGGCGCCGGCGGCGCTGGACGGCACGTGGGCGCCGCCGCTCGTGAAACGCGTGGGCGAACATCATCGCCCGATGCGCTGGTGATCTCCGACTTTCAACCGAGTCCAGCCGACCCGTTTTCCCCGGGCAAGGTCTTCACGTTCCTGTTCGTGATGATCGGGCCACTCAAGGTAATTGGCCCCTTCGCGAAGATGACGGCCGGGTGGGACCGCGGCGTCAAGCGTCGGCTCGCGTTCCAGGCGATCGTCATCGCGGCCATCGGCGCATTCGCTGCCGCGACCATCGGCTCGAGTCTCTTGCAGAAGTGGGGGATCTCCCTTGGCGCGCTCCTGCTGACGACGGGGATCGTGCTGTTTCTGGTTGCCATGCGCGTCGTGATGGAGCAGTACGAGCCGCACGTGCAGGCCGCCGAGACTGGTGATCGCTCCGCGGTCGCGCAGCCAGCGTCCGCCACGGCCTTGGCGTTCTCCCCGCTCGCGTTTCCCACGATCATTACGCCCTACGGCGCGGCGCTCCTGATCCTGCTCATGTCGCTGCGCTCCGGCCAGACCGCGGTCGTGGTCAAGATCGGTGCGATCACGGTGCTCGTGCTCGTGCTGGATCTCGTCGCGATGCTCACCGCCGACCGCATTCTGACGACTCCCGCTGTCCGCCCCGCCCTGGGCATCCTCGGCAGCGTGCTGTCCGTCCTCCAGGTCGCGTTAGGCGCGCAGGCCATCATCGAGGCCCTTCGCCTGCTCGGCGTCCCCGCCCTGACCTCTGGCTGAGCCCACGGACCAAGCCCTTCATGTTCGTCGTCGCGGTCGCGCTCATCGCTTCGGCCGGGTTCGCGCAGCAGCGGCGTGACACGGTGCGGGCGCGCGACACCACCGACACGCGCGACCGCGTCGACGACCTGAACGCGGACGCGGTGAAGGGCGGTGTGTTCCCCGGCTCGTTCGTGATTCCAGGCACCGAGGTGTCGCTCGCGATCGGCGGCTTCATCAAGGCCGTGGGGTTCTACGATTCCGACGCCAGCGACCGCTCACCCGACTTCTTTCCTGGCGAGGATCTGCCACCTAACGAGGCCGCTGGCGGCACGTACGCCATGACCGCGGGTCTCTCGCGAGTGTTCCTGGACACGCGGGCGCGAACGCAGCGCGGTGACGTGCGCGCGTATCTCGAGATCGACTTCAACGGGCCGTCGGTCACCAAGCTGCGGCATGCGTACCTTCGCCTGCGCAACGAGCGGATCGAGGTGAACGCGGGGCAGACCTGGTCCACATTCATGAACTCCAGCATGAAGCCGCCCATGATGGGCGAATCGAAGCTGAGCGGGATCACCGAGATCCGTCAGGCACAGATCCGATTCACCGATCACCTGTCGAAAACCCTTCAGTTCTCGGCCGCCGTCGAGAATCCCAGCAGCGACGACGTCGGGGGACCGGTCGAGCAGGCGCGAACGCCGGCGCCAGACGCGATCGTGTCGCTGGCGCTGGAGCGCGGGAAACTCACGCGCGTGGAGCTCTCGGGACTCGGGCGCCGGCTGCAGGTCCTGCTCGCGGATGGGTCGACGCCATCTGCCACCGCGTGGGGCGCGCAGCTCAGCGCGGTCGTCGAGCCCAAGCCGCACCATGAGCTGCGGGTCGCGGCCCTGGTGGGCGACGGGATGGGCCGTTACCTGCAGGGACTCGACCCGGCGGGCGCAGCCTTGGTGAGTCCCGACGGTGAGGTCGATACGCGGCGCGCGTGGGGCGCGAGCGCGTCGTGGGAGCAGCCGTGGAGCGAGTCGCTGCGCTCGGTTTTCGCGGCCGGCACCGCCCATGCGGACGCGCCGGACTACTCGGGGCCTGGCACGTTCTCGCGGAGCGATTTCCTGTCGGCGAACCTTCTGCTTCGGACGAGCAAGTACACCACGATCGCCCTGGAATACGTCTACGGCCAGCGTCGGAACACGGGACTCGCGTCGCGACACAACAACCAGGTGTTGCTCGGCTTCCAGCTCTTCTAACGCCCGACCAGCACCGCGACGAAGGCCAGGATCCCGAAGGCGGCGACCAGCGACGCGACGAGCATCGCGTTCGAGTAGGGCACGCGGTCGCCATACTGAGCGCGCAGCGTCCGCATCTCGCGGCGGTGCTGGATGGCGGCGAACGTCAGCGCAACGAGCGCGACGGCGATCATGATGGACGCGAAGGTGTGGGTGTCGAGGATCCAGCTCTCGCGTCCGTTGTCCCGATTCGGGACCAGCTTGGCGATCGTGAACCCGAAGCTGATCATCGACGTCGCGGTCCGCACCCAGGCCATGAGCGTTCGCTCGTGGGCAAGCCGGGTGCGGTCCACGGCCAGCAGCGTCGATTCCGATACGTTAGGCGGTGACGCCGCCGCCATGGACCGCGACTCGGCAGGGGGCGCCCCACCCGTCACGATCACCCGACCGACTCTACGCCTTGGGCGGGAACTTCTCGAACATCTTGTGCACCGCCTCCTGGATCTTCGCCTCGTTCTCCTTCGGGTCGCCCGAGACCGTGTCGGTCGCGCTGCCGCGCCACAGCATCTTGCTCGTCTTCGTATCGACGAGGTCCACGATGACCGTGCCGATGGTTACCGGCGTGACCGTGGTCGACGTCGTGCAGCCACCCCAGCACGAGTATGGGCCACCGCTCTGGAACGACTGCACATCGACCGACCTGTCCGTCGCGGCGTGATAGGTCGCCGTGATGTCGCCGCCGCTTTCCACCTTCGTGAACCCCTTCGCCTTCAGATTGGCGTCGATGGCGTCCACGAGACGCTGCGCCATGAGCGGATTGGGCAACTGCTGCTCCACCCGCCACGAGTACGTCTTCAGCGGAGCGAAGTTCGCCGAGCGATCGTAGTCGGTGGAGACTTTCATCGAGCTGCCAGCGCAGCCTCCCAACACGAGTGCCGCGACGGCAAGCAGAACCTCCGGTCGGCGAGCCAGGACTCGCGAGCTGCCTGCATGTCGAGTGAGCCAGAGCATCACGAACCTCCGAGTGAGCAGTTGACGGTTGGGAGTGTAGTAGTCGTCAGGTACGGGCCACGGTGCATCGAACTGGTTGCGCTCGTTAGGGCTTCGGCTTCGGTGCGGCGGCGGCTGCGGCAGGCGTCGGCGCGCTCGCCTGGTCCACGAGCAGCGACCGGAAGGCGTTTCGGGTCGTCGCCATCTTCTTCCACTGCTCCACCGTCAGGACCTTCTGGAGCTCCGCATCGCGAGCATCGATCACCGGCTTGGCCGCCTCGAGCAGCGCGGTGTGGGTGGGCTTTCCACCGGCCATCGGCTTGTCCAGTGCGGCGACCAACTTGCTCGCGCCGTCCATGTTGATCCGCTGAACGTCAAGGATCTGCTGGCGCGAGAGGTCCAGCTTGGACGCCATGACCTCCGTCTGTGACATCGCGAGCCGCTGCGCCTTGTTCCCTTGATGCTGCGTCCACTGGGCGGGCGTCAGGACCTTCTTGAGCTCGGCCTGATTCGTCCGAACGGCCGCGACCAACCCTTTGGTCAACGCTGAAGCTGCCTGGGCACTCGTGTCCGCGTCGTACTTGTCGACGAGCTGCTGCAGCGACTTCGCGGTCGCGACGTTGATCTTTTGGACCTTCGGAATCTGGTCCGCGGTCAGGTTGAGCTCGGACTTGAGCTGGTCCGTGGTGTATTGCGCGACCTTCTCCGCGTTCGACGCCGCGGCCGGCTGAGCAGTCGCCTGGGCGGTCGCGGAACTCGATACCGCCGCCAGGGCGGCGGCGACAACGGTCATGGCTGCCTTTCGCATCGTTCCCATCCCTCCGGTCGTGCGACGCGCGCGATGCCTGTAATTGCTCGCCGCGTCGGGTTCTCCTGTGCTTGGTTTCCGCGGCTCAGCATCGCGCTGGGCGCGACCTGCGACCATTGGACTTTCGGCGGGCGGTTGACTGGCGACTGGCGACTGGCGACTGGCGACTGGCGACTGGCGACTGGCTGCTCGTGCTGGCTGGTGGCTGACGCTGGCTGACAAGAACCCTCGGGATGCTGCTTCTGGTGAGAAGAGCATCCCGGGGGTTCTCCGTTTCCCGTTTCCGTTTCCCGTGTCCCGTGTCCCGTGTCCCGTGTCCCGTGTCCCGTGTCCCGTGTCCCGTGTCCCGTGTCCCGTTTCCCGTCCCCAGGCAGTCGCCAGCCGCCCGCCGCCTGTCGCCGGCTTCAAGGCGGATACGGATATCCCTTCGCCAGCGCCGCCTCCAGACGAGCGTCATGACGGTAGACGTCGTCGTAAAACGCCACCACGCCATCCGGGTGCACCACGGCCGTCGTGTACAGCACGAGCACCGGCACCGGGCGAGTCAGGTCCACGCGCCGAGACCGCGGGCCGTCCATCGCTCGCCGCACCTGATCCAGCGACCACTCGTTAGGATCGCGCAGCACCCACACCGCGAACCGCGCCGGGTCCTCGAGCCGAATGCACCCGTGGCTGAAATCCCGCCGCGCCCGCGAGAACAGCTCCCGGGCAGGCGTGCCGTGCATGTACACGTTGTGGTCGTTCGGGAAGATGAACTTCGCAAGCCCGAGGTCGTTGTTTGGGCCGGGACGCCGGCGGATCCCCAGCTCGCCGCGTGCCACCCGGGCGAGATTCGCGGACGTCGTCGGGAGCGCCGGCCCGGTGTCCCCCGACCCGCGGTAGATCTCCATGTCGTGTCGCGCCATGTACCCCGGGTCCCGCCGAATCGCCGGCAGGATCTCCTTCCGCAGGATGCCGCGCGGGATGACCCAGTACGGCCGGAAGATGATGTATTTCATCTCGCGCGCGAAGAGCGGGGTCTGGCGGCCGACCTCGGCCTTGCCCACGACGACGTTCATCGTCAGACTCGGCGCGCCCTCGGCATTCAGCGTGTCGAACGCGTAGAGCTCGAAGCCCGGAATGTTCACGACGACAAAGGGGCCCTTGTCGAGCGCGGGCAACCAGCGGATGCGTTCCAGGGCCAGCTCGAGCTGCCGGACCCGCCTCGAGAGTGGCACGTTCACCGCCGCGAGCGTCGCTCGCCCGAGAACGCTGTCGGGTAGCAGCCCGTGGCGAGCCTGAAATCTCGAGACTGCCGCGGCGAGGGCATCGTCGTAGGTGGTGTCGCCGGTCACCGCCTCGAGCGGGAGGTCGCCTAACGCCGCGAGCCGCCGGCGCAGCGCGGGCGCGCCGGCAAACGCGTCGCCCCGATGCAGCGTGCCCGACGCCTTGACCGTCGGGATCGACGAGTCGGCGGCCAGCGTGCGGTACCGGACGTACGCGGCTTTGAGGTTGCGGTATTGGACGAACTTGGGCTCCGCCCTGGCGACCAGCTCGCCCACGCCGCCATGCTCGATGGCGTCTCGCAGCTCCTTCGCGAGGTCGAGCTTCTTCGGCTCGATGTTGATGCCCACCGCGAGCCGCTTCGGGTTCACGCGCCCGATGTGAACGTCCGAGACATGGCGCAGCACGCCAACGGACAGCGCGACATCGAACCAACCGACGTCGCGTGCCGACGGCGTGGCCGCGCCCTCCAGCCCCTCGAGTCGCCGGCTCAACAGCGCCGCGTCATAGTCGGCCGGGTGCAGGCCACGCTCCTCCGCCTTGGACAGCACGTCGATCGCGCTCCGCGCCGCCGGCGTCGGGCGTCCACTCTTGGTCCACACCGGCTGCCATCCGACGCCGGAATAGAGCCCCGTGAGCTCATCCCGATAGTACGGGAAGCGTGGCCAGCGAAGCCCGGAGAGCGTGCCGGTGCGTGCCGCGTCACGCAGGACGGCAGCAACCGAGTCTTCCGCCGGGGCGCCCTGCCTAACGCTCGCCACGGCACGTGCCGCGACGCCGCCGCGCGCCGGCGAGACCATCACGACCACTGCCGCGACGACCAGCGAGACCGCGGTCACCGCGAGATGTCGAAGGGGTATCCTGTACCGACCGAGAGGATCCATCGCTTGTCGAACTCCTCGCTGGCGAACCGCCACGAGAGATCCACGCGCGTCGCTCCCTTGCCCGACGCCGCCCGTGTCGATCCCAGACGTAGTCCCACGCCGGCATCCGCTCCCGTCCGCACGGGCGAGCCCGCATACCACGCGCCACCATAGTCGACGTACGTGGCCAGCCCGATCGCCAGCAGCTTGTACACCTCCGGAAACGCCACCCAGCGATACTCTCCCGTCGTAAAGAACGCGCGGTCACCGGTGAAGGCATGCGCCGGATAGGCGCGCGGGCCGAAGTTCAGGCCGAGGTCGAACTCCTCGCCGGGATATCCGTTCTTCTGCAGACCCCCTTGGGCGTTCAGCACGAGCGTATGCCGCGGCGCAGGCAGCAGCGCCACCACCGCCTGGCCAGCGACACTGCCCGAGTCGAGTCCCTTGCTCGTGAAGAGCGACGAGGCCCGCAGCTGGAAGGTCGTGAACCCGTTAGGCAGCGTTTTCCCGACGTTCGCCCTGAGCGCAGGCCCGACGCCCGTGCGCTGGTATCCCCACGCCGACGGCGCAACCCAGACCTCACCCCGCACCGTCGCGCTCAGGTCCACATCCTCCTTCCCCCCGAGCCCCCGGTACCCCTCCACGACCGAGAAGTCCGTGCTGCTCCACTCCACCGCTCCGCCAAGCTCGGCAAAAAACGACCGGTCCTCGATCGGAACCCCGAGCGCGGCGTAGTTCTCACGGCGCAACTGCAGCTTCGCACCGAGTCTGACGTACCCCTCCTGCGATCCCCGGGCAGCCCATCCGGCGTTGAGCGCTGCCTTCGTGAGGAGGTGGCGCAGCGTGTCGCTCGCGACCTCCTCGCCCTCGAAGAACTGTAGCACGCTGCGGTCCGCGTAGTCCACGTCGAGCGTCCCGGCTTTCCGGGTAGCGAGCGTTCGGAAAGGCGAGGACGCGGTGAAGTCGGCGCTTTCCCCGTCCGAGTACTGCCGGTACCCGGCATCGATGCCGACGAGGCCGCGCCAGACGCGAGGAAAGCTCGCCGAGAACTGTGTGGTGGAGCGATCCGGGTCGCTCGTGTATTTCACCTGCGCCTTGATCTGGCGGCCGAGCAAATTCTTTTCGGCCACGCCAGCCGTCCATGTAACCTGGTCGCCGGTGGATTTGAAGCTCGCCTGCACCTGCGTCGTCCACGAGTCGTGTGTCGTGACATCCTCGACCAACCCGGACGGCGTCGTGCTGCTGTCGACCTGCACTTTTCGGAAGATGCCAAGCTTCCGAAGGTTGCGCGCCGTTTCGTTGGCCGTCGCCGAATCGAACGGAGCACCAACGGGAATCAGCAGCTCGCGCCGCACCACGTGCTCGCGCGTCACGATGTGGAGGCTATTCGCCGCCCGAAACAGCCACGACGAGCTCTCCGCCCGATCGAACACGTTCTCGCGATGAATCCGAAGCGATGACACGACCGCGGCGGTCGTCGAATCAGCGCCGGCCAACTGCGTCGATTGGGCACGGCATGTCGCGCTCGGAGCTGCACATGCCGCTGTGGTCAACGCGATGGCACCGCTGAACCGCAACCGCATCTCGGTCACTTGATGATCTTCTCGAACGCGAACCCGCTCCCGATCGCGATGACCCATTGCGACGTGACCGCATCGTTCGCGTATCGTCGCGCGACGTCGATGCGCGTTGCGCCCTTGCCTGACGCCGATCGCAACCCGCCGAAGCGCAGTCCCACGCCCCAGTCCTTGCCGGTCCGCCGCGGGGATCCGTCGTACCACGCGCCACCGTAGTCGGCGAACGCGGCGACACCTAGCGTGAAGAGCCCCAGATTGAGAACATCCGGCATCGCCACCCAACGGTACTCGGCCATCGTGAAGTACGCGCGGTCGCCGGTGAATGCGTGAATGGGATACGCGCGAGGACCGAACGAAAAACCAAGGTCGAACTCCTCACCCGGATAGCCGTTCTTCTGCATTCCGCCACTGACGTTGGCGATCAGGGAATGCCGAGGCACCGGCCGCAGCGCCACCGTGACCTGCGTCACGACACTGCCGGAGTCGAGTCCCTTGCTGGTGAACAACCCCGACCCGCGGGCATCGAACGTGGTGAACCCGTACGGAATGTCCCACCCGGCATGCGCCGTGAGATTCGGCCCAAAGCCACCTCGCTCGTAGCCCCAGGCTTTTGGTGCGAACCACACGCCGGCGTGAAGCGTCGGGCTCAGGTCGACATCCTCCTCGGGGCCAAGACTCCGGAACTCACGCGCCACGAGGAAGTTCGAGCGAAGCAGATCGGCACTGATCTCGACCTCGCCGAAGAACGAGGGGTTCTCGACGGGCGTGTCCTTCTTGGCGTAGTCTTCATGGCGCAGCTGGATCGAACCGCCGAACCGGACGAAGCCTAACGGGGACGCGCGCGTCGCCCACGCCCCGTTGAGGTTGGCTTTCTTGAGCGTGTGCCGCGCCGTGTCGCTCGCTTCGGACTCGCCCCCGAAAAATCGGAGCACGTCCTCGTCGTTACTCCGCCCGTCGAACGTGAGGGACCAGGGCGACGACAGCGACAGGAACGGCGCCGAGATCGTCACCCGCGCGTTGCGGCCATCCGACAGCTGATTGGTAACGCCCGTGAAACCGACACGATTCCACAGCACGCGTGGGACGTTCACCTCGACGTTCGTCGTCGACCGATCGGGGTCGTCCGTGTAGCGCAGCGAGATCTTGGTTTGATAGCCGAGCAGGTTCTTCTCGGTGATGCCGACACCCCAGGTGATCTGATCGCCGGTCGACTTGAAGCTCACGTAGGGCTGGGTCGTCCAGGAGTCGCGCGTCGTGACCCGTTCGACCACGCCGGACGAGTCACGGACGCTGTCGACGGAGACTTCTCGAAAGATCCCAAGCTTGCGAAGATTGCGAGCCGTCTCCGCCGCCGTGACCGAATCGTACGGTTGCCCTTCGCGGATGAGGATCTCGCGATTCACGATGTGCGGCTTGGTCACGATGTGCAGCAGGTTGGCCCCACGCGCGATCCACGACGCGCTGTCCGAGCGATCGAAGATGTCCTCGCGCTGTACCTGTACCGTGGTGACGGTGGCCGCGGTGGTCTTGCCTCTGGCAGGCAACGGGCTCTGGCTCGACTGCGCGCCGGCGAAGGCCGGTGCGAGGACGCATGCCGTCGCGAGCAGAATCGCGTGGGTCAGCGGGTTGCCGGCTCGATACATGGCTCAGCGGGAACGGCTGTGGTCCCTCCCACCATGCGCCGCACGCCAAACCGACGCACAGTATACCTTGGACCAATGGGCCCATCGCGATGCGGTGGCCAACCTACCGACGACCAAGGCCAGTGCGGCCGCCCAGACGCGTGTTCATCCCGAATAGCGCAGCGTGCCCGCGGAGGCGACTGAGCCACGCGGCGCACGCGATGGCGTTTCTTCTCGTGCTGCTTGCAGCGCCGAGCCGCAGCTTTGCGCAGACCAATGGGTGCGAGGGGTCCGCCCCCGAGGTCGCGAAGGTTTCGTTCGAGGGCAACAAGTCGGTGCCATCGACAACACTGGAAGCCACGGTCGAGACGGCGGCGTCGTCAGGTGCCCGAAGGTTCACTCGGTTTTTCGGCACGCGGCGATGTCTGGCGCAGGGCGCCTTGCTGCGCGACGTCGCCCGCCTCATGCTGTTCTACCGCCGCAAAGGCTATCCGCGCGCGACCGTGGATACCGTGGTGGGACGCGCAACCGCACCCGGCGCCGTGTTCGTTCGATTCAGAATTCGCGAGAACGAGCCAATGCTCGTCGATTCCATCGAGATCCGCGGGGTTGCCGACTCCGCGATTCGGGCTCGGATCCGCCGCGGCATCAAGCTGCAGCCGGGCGACCCGCTCGACCGCTTTTCGCTCGACGCGTCGGCGGCGGCGATCGTCGCCGGTCTGCGCCGGGCGGGCTACCTCGCGGGGAGCGCCCGTGCCGGTGAGCAGGCAGATTCGGCGCGCCGGCACGCTGTCGCATGGATCGACGTGAAGATGGGCACACGCCGGCGCGTGGGAGAAGTGCACGTCGACGCGCGTGGACTCGACAGCACCGAGCCGCGCATCTCACCGGAACGCGTGGCGCGCCTAACGCATCTCACGCCCGGCGCCGTGCTCGGCACCCAGGAGCTGGCGGAGGCCCGCCAGAACCTCGACGCCGTCGGGCTCTTCGACGACATTCGCATCACGCTCGACAGCACACGCAGCGCCGACGCCGACGGCACGACCAACGTCAACGTGGCGGTCGTCGAGGGGACGTCGAACGAGCTGCGAACGAAGTTCGGCTACGGCACGCTCGACTGCTTTCGCACGCAGATCCAGGCGAGCCGCGCGGCCGTGCTCGGAAAGCCCGGCCGTTTCGAGGCGACGGTGAATCTGTCGAAGGTGGCGGTCGGAGCGCCGCTCGACTTCGCGCCGGGCATCTGCTCGGGCGACGTGCAGGCAGACCCATACAGCCAGCGGCTCAACTACTACGTCGGCGGCACCTACGCGATCCCGGCGTTAGGCCGTCGCCGCTGGGCCAAGGCCGTCTCGCTCTACACCGAGCGTCGCTCCGAGTTTCTCGCGTACCTCAAGACGACCTATCTCGGCGGATCGGCGTCGCTCACGCGCAAATACGGCAGACACTGGAGCGGCGCGCTCGCCTATGACTTGAGCTATGCGCGCACCGAGGCGGAGCCGGCCGTGTTGTGCGCGACGTTCTCGGCGTGCCTCGCGGCCGACCGCGCGCAGTTCACCGAGTCGCTGCCGTTCGGTCTCGCGAGCATCCTCACGACGTTCGACAACACCGACGTGCCGCTCGATCCCACCCGCGGCAAGTCGTTGCGCCTGGAGCTTCGCATCGCGCCGCAGTGGCTCGGGACCGCCGTCCGGCAGCAGGTTGCCGGCGTTCGCCTCAACGCCGCTGCCTACTATCCCCTCGCCGAGCGCACGGTGCTGGCGGTGCGGGCCCAGGGCGGCGTGGTCACGACGCTGCCCGGCGCCTCCTTCATTCCACAGGGCGAACGACTGTTCGCCGGCGGCGCCAACACGGTACGCGGCTTTCGCCAGAATGAAATCGGTCCCCGCGTGTATCTCGCGGACAGCCTCCGGGTCGTCGTCCTGCGCGATACGCTCCTCTGGACCTTTCCTCCTGACAGCACGGGCTGGCGGGCAGTGCCGACCGGAGGTACGGCGGCGGCCGTCGCGAACGTCGAGCTGCGCGTGCGCCCCAAGGTGCTCACGGAATTCATCCAGTTCGTCGCCTTCATCGATGCCGGCAACGTCTGGTCGCAAGGAGAAGACAACGTCAACAACACGCCGATCTTCGTGACCCCCGGCGTCGGGGTTCGCCTGTCCACGCCGGTGGGGCCCATCAGGCTCGACCTCGCGTACAACTCGTACGCGCCCGCGCATGGCCCCGCGTACCGCGACGTGTCGTTAGGGTACGCGACCGCTCCCCTGTACTGCGTGAGCATCGGCAACCGGCTCCCGGTCACCGGGGTGGGGCAGACAGATGCGGAGGGAAAGCTCATTCCACCCGTCCAGGCGGAAGGGCCCTGTCCCTCGACATTCCGGCCGGATCGTCCCGAGGGGTTCTTCAACCGCCTGACGCTCACCTTTTCGATCGGGCAGGCGTTCTGATGGCGCGCCGCTGGTGGGTCCGTGGCATCGTGTGGACGGGCATCGGTTTCGCGACGCTCATCGGCGTGCTGCTGTTCGTCCTCGTGCTGGTGACGCAGTCGGCGTTCGGGCGAGAGCAGGTCAGGCAGATCGCGGTCCGCGTGGCCTCCGGATATCTCCTCGGTTCGTTGCATCTCGGGTCGCTGCGCTTCGGGCCCGGCTGCGCGCTCGCGATCGACTCGGCGGCGCTGCGCGATCCCGACGACTCCCTGCTCGTGTCGCTCGGGCCCACGCGTGCCACGTGCGACTTCGGCGCGCTCGTTCACCGCCGACTCGTCGTCACGTCGCTCGAGGTCGCGCGACCTAACGTGGTCGTTCGGCAACTCCCGTCCGGCATCTGGAACTGGTCGCGCGCCATCAAGCCGGACACATCACCGCCGGCACCGAGCACGGGCGGACCTTCACCGGTGACGGTCGTTGGCCCCATCCGCCTCAGCGGAGGTGCCGTCGTGCTCGAGGTTCCGTGGGCGCCTCCGGACTCGCTGCGCGGCGCCGCACGGGATCGCGCGATCGACTCCGCGCTCGCGAAACGCGTTCCGATCGTCCGCCGAAGCGGCAATGCCCTGCTGCGCCGGCGCGAGCTCACCGGCATCTCGATCGATGCCGCACTCGTTCGGACCGCGATCGGCGACACGACGGTGGTCGCCCAGTTGAACGGATTGACGATTGCGTCGGTCGATCCCGAGGTGACGGTGCATCGCATCGCCGGTCGCGTCACGCTCATCGGGTCGAGCGTCGATCTCGACCTTCCGACCGTCGCGTTCAACCAGTCTTCGGCGAGTGCGCGTGGTCACGTCGACTGGAGCGCTGCCGGAATGCCGGCGATCCAGGCTACGGTCGTTGCCGATACCCTGGCGTTCGCCGACCTCGCGTCGTTCGTGCCGAACATCCCGGGCTCGGGCGGCGGTCGCCTCCGGCTCACCATGAAGACGGACGGCGGCACCTCGCCGACCGAATACGCCGTCTCGGAAGCGGATCTCCGCACCACGCGCTCGGTCGTACGCGGTGGCGTGACGATCGAGCTCTCCGGGTCGAACGAGCTGACCATCCGCGACGCGGCGCTCGACCTGGCTCCGCTCCACACCGAGCTCCTGAACGCCCTTGCGCCGGGAGCGCTCCCACCGGAGCTGCGCGGCGGGCTGACGGGACGCGTCGTCGTGCACGGCGGCGCGAGAGGCGCGCTTCGCGTCGATACCCTGGCCGCGCGCTACACCGACGAGGCCGTGCCGGGAAGCGTGAGCCGCGTGACCGCACGCGGCGCCGTGACGTTAGGCTCGGCCGCCGGGATCTCCTTCTCCCGGCTGGCGGTCGCCGCCGATCCCGTGGACGCGCGCACCGTCGTGGGCGTGGTCCCGTCGCTGGCCCCGTTGAGCGGACGACTGGTTGGCCGGGTGACGCTCGACTCGACGCTCGAGCGACTGCGCTTCAGCGACGCTGACCTTCGCTACGCCGAAGGCACCGCCGCTCCGCTTCGCGTCACCGGCAGCGGCCGTATCGTGCTGAGCGATGTGCCGCGGTTCGATCTCGCGTTGAACGCGCAGCCATTCTCTCCCGCGGCGCTGGCGCAAAGCTACCCCGCGCTGGCCACACTCCCCACGATCGAAGGCCGGGTGGAAGTGAAGGGGTCGGCGCAGGACCTGACGTTCGCGACGACCGCCAGCAGCCCCGCGGGATCGGCGTCGCTCGTTGGTCGCTACAGCAACGACGCCTCCGGGGTCGCCATCCGCGCGACCGGCAAGGTACACGATGTCGATCCTCGTTCGGCTTCCAGCCGGACGGATGTGCCCACCGGGAAACTCGCGGCGGACGTCAATGTCGATCTCGCCGGCAAGGATTTTCAGACACTCCGCGGGTCCGCCGCGTTGACGAACCTCGCCGGTACCGTTTCGGGCATCACGATCGACTCTTCCCTCGCGCGCGTGGCGCTCACCGACACGCGAGTCGTGGCGGAGAGCGTCGTCGTCGCGACCTCGGCGGGAGCCGTGAGCGCGCGGGGAGCGCTCGGCCTCCATGCCGACGTCCGTGACACGCTCATGGTCACCGCCTCCGCCTCACTGGCCAACCTCGCCCCCTTGCTGCGAGCGTTAGGCGTCGTCGACTCCATCACGCCGGATTCGGCCGGCGCACCCGCGAGCGTGGTGGATTCACTCGGCGGAGCCATGACCGCGCGAGCGCGCCTGGTGGGATCGCTGGATTCGCTCGACACCGACGGCGAGGTCGTGGCGGACACCGTGACATCGCCGTTCGCGAACGCCAAACGCGCGCATGCGACGTGGTCGGTGGTCGGCCTCCGCTCGACGCCCCGCGGCCAGGCGTCGCTCCGCGCCGATTCGCTGGCAACCAGTGGGGTCCACCTCGCCAGCGCGTCGGTCGGCGCGCGCAGCGACGACGGTGCGACGTGGCGGGTGACGTTAGGTACGGCCGGCGCTGACCGGCCCGGCGGCGCGGCGAACGCGTCGGTCGTCAAGCGGGGCGATACACTCGCCGTCGCCATCGATTCGCTCCTCGTCCGCATCCCCGGCACGGACCTCCAGCTGATCAGGCCCGCACGGTTCCGGCGCGCCGGCGGCACGATTGTCCTCGACACGCTGCAACTCCGCGGCACACGCGGGGCGGTGATCACGGCGTCAGGAGTATACCACGACACCGGATCAGTGGCCGCGTCACTCGACCTCGCGAACGCACCGGCATTCCTCCCCGGACCCGGCGGCGCGGGTGATTCGGTGCGCGTCCTGCTCGACGCCACGGTCCGCCTGGACGGAACCGCGCAGGCCCCACGTGCCACCGCCGACCTACGCGCACACGTCGCGGATGATGACTCCCTGCCCATCGACAGCGTCGTCGCGCACCTCGCCTACGCGGACAGCCGCGCGCAGGCCACGATCAACGCGCATGCCAGCACGCGACGCGTCCTGAGTGGTCGAGTCGATGGCCCGGTGCAGCTGTCGCTGTCGCCGTTCGAGGCCGCGCTGCTCGACGAGCCGGTAACCGGCCAACTCTCGATCGACAGCCTCTACCTCCCGGACATCTCGCGGCTCGTCCCCGGCGCGCGGTTCACGGCCGGAGTGCTCCGTACCAACCTGACGCTTTCAGGAACCGCGAAACATCCGCGTGCCGTCGGGAGCACGTCCCTGGCCGGCGGCGCGGCCCTCATCGAAGGCCTCGGTGTTCGCGTTCACGACGCGAACGCGTCGGTCCAGCTGGCGACCGATCGCGTCACGATCGAGAAGGTGAGCCTCCGCGCGGGCGACGACCCGGGAGGAAGTGCCGAGCTCACGGGCACTCTGGGGCTCGCCGACAGCGGCCACGTCGAGCTGCATTTCCGCACCGCGTCGATGCCCGTCATGCGGCTGCCGACAACCGCCGACCTCGACGTGACGTCCGACCTGCAGCTCGTGGGTCCTTATGCGAGACCGACCCTGTCCGGGCGAATCACCGTGGACCGTGGCGTGCTTCGGCTGCCCGACATGGGCCGCGCCGGCGTCGTGGGCGTCGACGACACGGCGTTCGTGCGACTGGTGGATAGTCTGGCTCCGGCCCGCATCGAGCGTGCGTCGACGCCGCTCGAGCGCTTCGCCATCGGCGACGTGCAGGTGGCGATGGGACCTAACGTCTGGATCCGGTCGGCCGAGGCCAGCGTGCAGTTGGGCGGCTCGATCAATCTCGAGCCGGCGGCACCGGGGCCGGGGGTGGAAGAAGGCCAGGTCGCGCTGCGTGGCCGCCTGGTGACACAGCGCGGGAACTACCGTCTGAACATTGGCGCGTTCACCCGATCGTTCGAGCTGGAGCAGGGTTCGGTGCAGTTCACGGGAGAGCCGGAGCTGAACCCGCGGCTCGACATCAACGCCGTGTACTCACGGGAAGGCTCCGACGATCTCTCCGCGACTTCGTCGGGACGCATGCCAAAGGTGCGGGCGCATCTCGGAGGCACACTGGAGCGTCCGGTCCTCACGCTCTCGAGCGCCGACGCGAAGCTGACACAGGCTGAGCTCATGAGCTATCTCGTGACGGGACAGGCCAATTCCGCGCTCGGCAACGCGGTCGACGAGTCCGTGATCACGAGCGAGCTCGTGGCCAGCGCTACCGGGGCGCTGGCACAGCGTCTCGCCGGTGGCATGTTCGACGTCGTGAACGTGACGCCGGGATCGACGACGGATCAAAACGACAACAAGTCGACCGCCGCCGACGCGTTCTCGTCGAGCCGCCTCGGGGTTGGCAAGCAGCTCTCGAATCGGCTCTTCCTCACCGTGGACGCCGGGCTGTGTGCGCTCACTGGAGGCACGACCTCGGCCGACCTCGGTCAGACGTTAGGCGTGTCGCTCGACTACCGCTTCCGACGCGGCGTCCACGGCTCCGTGAGCTCGGCGCCGTCGACGAATGGGGCGACTTGCGCGAACCAGGCGTCCGGTCGCGGCACGGCGATAACGCCCCGACAATGGGGCGTGGACTTGAGCCGGGTCTGGCGCTTCTAGGCACGGTGGGCATGGCGTCGGCCATCGCGTGGAGAGGATGACGCGCTCCGGCACCGGGGCCCAAGCGAACCCAACCATTCGCGCACGTTGAACCTTTGGCACATGGTTCGGCGTGGCGAGTGAGGCCATTGTGGGGTCGTCCTTATCGAAAGGCGAAGCGCCAGGCCACCCGGCGGAAGGGTTGTGCATGTCCCTTCGCACGTTCGTCCCGGTCGGAGCTTACCTATGGATGATGCACAACCGCTGGTCCTCGTCGTCGATGACGACGAGTCCGTACGGCGTTCACTCCGCTGGCTGCTGATTTCGGCCGGCTACTCCGTGGCGACGTTCAGCTCGGGCACCGACATGCTGGAGCATCGGCCGCCGGAACAGCCAGCCGTCCTGTTGATGGATGTCCGCATGCCGGACATGACCGGCCTCGAGGTGAAGGACCAGCTCGCGAGAATGGGGCGCGACATGGTCACGATCTTCATCACGGGTCACGACGACGTCGCGATCAGCGTCCAGGCAATGAAGAACGGTGCCGAGGACTTCCTGCTCAAGCCGTTCGGAGAGGAAACGGTCCTCGAGGCGGTCGAGCGAGGCATCGCGCGCCAGCGCGCTCGATTGGACGAAAAGCACCAGGTGACTGCCATCGGCGGACGTTACGAGACGCTCACCCCGCGCGAGCACGAGGTCTGCGATCGCGTCGTTGCCGGGCGTCTCAACAAGCAGATCGCCGCCGAGCTCGGGATGTGCGAGCAGACGGTGAAGGTCCACCGGTCGCGCGTCATGCGAAAGATGAACGCGGACTCCCTGGCCGATCTCGTACGCTCGATCGACCTGTTCCGTCGGCTGAGCAGTCGATCCCATCGCGCCGATTCGCAGGTCCCGCTGACTGCGGTCGTCGATGGCGGTCGACACTCCGCGCCAGCGTACACGGCATTCCCTCAACACCCGTTCTCTCAACCCGGCGCACGCCAAGCGGCACGCGCTGACTGATCGCCGCCTTGGGCGGCGACCCGCTCACGTCATGGCACCGTGAAGCCCGTCCAGCGCACACCGCCCGAGCCACAGAACCGATGGGTCGCCATCGTCGACGATGACCCCTCCGTGCGCTCCGCGCTTGCTCGCGTGTTGAGAACCGCCGGCATCCCCGTCGAGACGTACTCGAGCGCCCATGAGTATCTCAGCGCGGCGCTCGACCGCGACCCCGCGTGTCTCGTGCTCGACGTCCATCTCGGGGGCATGACCGGGTTCGACCTGCACGATCGCCTGCTCGCTTCCGGCTCGTCGGTCGCCGTTGTGTTCATCACGGCGCACGACGAGGTCTCGACCGAAGAGCTCGAGCGCCGCGCGGGCCCGGACGGTTACCTGCGGAAACCGTTCGATGGCGATCAGCTCCTCGCCCTGGTCCGCCGCGTTGCACACACCGGTACCTCCTAACGGGTCGTTCCGAGCGGGCGCGGAGCCATGTCATTCCGAGCGGAGCGAGGAATCGCCGTCGTCCCGACCGAGGGCTCTCCCCTCTACCGGGACGACCGCGATTCCTAACCTGCCCGCTTCGCGGGCACCCGCGCTCGGAATGACAGATCAGAACGTCTTGATCCGCCCGCGGTCCAGGTCCTTGACGAGCTCCTTGAGCCGGTCTCGCACGCCTTCGATCTCGAATGACGTGAGCCCGAGCTGCAGCGTGGACCCCTTGCGGCGCACCCCTTTCTCCGGGTCGAGGTTCGGACCCGCCGGCGTAGCGACCCAGTCATCACCGCGACGCTCGAACTGCGCCACGACGCCGAGCGCCGTCGTCAGGTTCCCATCGTTGATGCTCCGCAGGCGAGCGGCCGTCGCCGCGGACACGCGCTTCACGCGCATGCTCTCCCAATCCGTCCCGCGATTGCTCGGGGGACTGGCAAACGCGACACCGTTGTCCACCGCGAACAGTCTCGGGTTCGCCGAGTCCGCCGAGAGCAACATGTTGCCCTTGTTCGCGTCCCGGTGCCGGATGAGGTACGTGAGGATGTTCAGGTCGCCGAGATGGCGTGCGTACACGGAGTCGCGATCGGCGCGCTTCTGATCGAAAACACCTTCCGGGGTCACACCCATCGTCCAGTACTGTAGCGCCACCAGCACGGCCGGGGAATCATCGAAGGTCGGCTCACCCTTGAGCCCCCCCGACGCAGCGAACACGCTCTGCGGCACCATCCTGAGTGCCGTCGGCGGCACTACGTAGTCGCGCTCATCGAGGAAAAGCTTCTGCAGCTCGTAGGCGGCAGCCTCATAGCGCGGCTGATTGTTGAAGGCCTGGCCTCCCGTCGGCGCGACCGCCCATTTCACCTCGATGGCCGTGCTGTCATTGAAGGCGAGCAGCACGTGCTCCGTCCTGTCGCCCTTGAAGCGCGAGCCCTGGCTCGCGACGGGTTTGAACGCGCTGTCGCGCAACAGCGCTTCGACTCGAGCCGCCGGCAGTGCGATGTTCGCGTCCTGCGACAGCAGAGCGTCAATCGGCAGCGCGAGAGCCGCGAGCGCGCACGTGATGATAGCGGGATGTCTCATGATGACGGTGCCTCGTGTTCGAGGCTCCGATCGGTGACCGGAGCACGCACGGAATGGGGGTCGGGGACCACCTCGCGCACCCCGAGCTCGACGAGCCAGCGGAGCCGAGCGGCCATGCCTCGCAGCAGCGAGACCGCGAGGTCCGGATGGTCCTGCAGCAGGTCGCGAAAGTCGCGGCGCGTTAGGCGGAGCAGGCGACTCTTTCGCACCACGCGGACATCGAGCCCGATCGGCGCGTCATCGAGGATCGCCAGCGCTCCCACCGCTTCGCCGGCTCCGACGGAGCGAGTCGATCGGCCAGGCCGCTCACCGCGAAGCTCCCCGTCGATCACGACGTACATCGCGTCCGCCTTCTCGGTGCCGCGCAGCAGGAGCGCGCCCGCGTCGGCCTCGACCTCCTTGGCGAGGAGAGCGATGCGCGCCACGTGATGGCTTGGCGTGTCCGAGAACACGTCGACTCGCTGAAGCAGAAACACTCGTTCGATGACTTCCATAGCCTCCGTTCCTCCGCCTCCTCCTCCCCCTCCCCCTCCCCTGGTGTCGGCGTACGCGGCACACTGCGCGACCCATTGGTCCTCGTCCCGCCGCAGCGTCGCGATCACATCCGCTCGCCCCCCCGAAACGCCCATCGAGACATAGTCGGGCGCGGGGCGAAGGACCGGCTCGAGTCGCCGCACCACCTGACGGCTTGCCGATTCCTCGATCAGCTCGAGTGCCTCGGCGCGGCGTCGCTCGTCGCTCCCGATGATGGCGCGATAGCATCCGTCGACGACTCGCGGCTCGTGAATCACGGCGATTCCGTCGAAGACCGCGGCCTGCCGTGTCTGCCATGCCTCGGTGATTGACCGCCCGAGCAGATGATCGTGATCGCCGTTCGCCGTCGCCGTGACCACCGCGCCGGCGCCGGCATAACGTTCGGCGGCACCGAGATGCTCGGCAACGACATCCTGCACGACTGGTATCGCCCCGGCCGAATCGGGATGGTCGTCGTGCAGACGCCGGAATGCGTGCAGCGCGTCGGTTCGCAGCGTTAGGTCGAGCGCCGTGTCGGCCGCAGCGGCGAGCAGTGCGGCAGCCGCCTCGGGACCACCGAGCTCACGCAGCCCGTGTATGGCACGGCGTCGTGCGCCGAGATCGCTGGCAACTTCCCGCAGCGTGGAAACCAGGGCGAGCACTTCGCCGTCGGCGTCGCGGGCCGGCGGCCGCTTTGCGACTGCCTCTTCGCCAGTGTCGCGGAGTATCGCGGCGAGCAGCGCCGGCTCCACCTCGGGCGCTCGGAGGCCACGGGCGAGCGCTCGCACGTAGGCACGCCGCTCGGCGATGGCGGCGCCGAGCCAAAGCACCGAGAGCGCGACTGCCGGCCACGCCAACCGCGAAGCCCCCACCCAGGCGATCAGCACGAAGATCAGCCCTGCGCTGAGCGCCTTCGCCAGCCCGCTCTCGAGCCCGACGTCGATCCACGGTTTCGCTCGTACCCGAATCGCGTCCGACACCGGCATGTACAGAATCTCGCGCCCCGTTCGCTCGGCCGAATATCGAAGCGTGGTCTCCGTCCCCTTGGCGAACGCCGCGGGCGCGAGCCCGGCGCGAAGTCCGACGAACAGATTCGCCACGACCATGCTCGCGGGGAGCATGAGAAGCGCCGCGCCAATCCCCCACCGCGCGAGGGCCGGTCGAATCGCCGCCGCCGCGACAAGGGGCAGCCACTGCGTCGCCGCCGCGAACTTTCCCTGGAACGCGCTGATCGCCTCGCGGTCGCCGAGCGTTGCCGTTGCGACGTTGAACTGGTAGTCGACCAGCTGCTTCACGAGCACCGTGAGCACGACCGTCGCCGCGATGAGCTGGATTTGCCGGTTGGCAAACACCTCGCGCAGCGACGCCCGGTTCTCCCCGGACACGATGCGCACGTGCGCCGGAGCCTCGGACGTCCCCTTGCCCAGCACGAACGGCATCGCCGCCGCAAACGCCGCCGTGAGCACAGCCGCAACGATCAGCAGGTTCGCCACCCCGATCACCGGCGAGAGGAACCCCGTGACAGCGCCGCCCAGGGCCGCGCCCACGGAGCCGGCGGCGACGATCACGGGGAATGCCGTCTTCGCGCTGCGAGGATCGAGCAGGGTATTGGCGGCGAGGAAGAACTGTGAGACGAGGATCCCGGCGAACAGGTCGTGCCAGGCGTAGAACAGGATCCCGAACACGATGCCGCCGGGAAAGAACGCGCGAAACGCGAGCAGGTTCGCCGCGAACACGAGGGCGATCGCCGGCGTTAGGCGCTGCTGGGGAACGCGAGCCGCCAGGCGACCGAAGGGCACGACCGCGATCGCGACCAGCGCGCTGGCCACGTAGACCTTGTAAAAGCCCCGCCCGCCGAGAGCGCCGAGGACGAGTGCGTTGCGAACCGGATGGAGCATCCCCACCGCGCACACGACGAGCAGATAGAGCGAGGTGAGTGCGACAACGCGCGATCGAATCATTCGCTCACCGGTCGGCTTCGGCGCTTCCCGCGCCGCTCGAGGCGGGCGGTCACGCAGCAGAGAGTGTCCGGCCTATGACAAGGAGGACATTGGACCTTGGGTTAGCGACCTGGTCGGCGGCGCCGCCGCCTCGCGCCGTCTTCGCGCTGTCCCGCGCCGTTTGGGCTGATGGCTGATGGCTGATGGCTGATGGCTGATGGCTGATAGCTGCGAAGCTATGGCTGATGGCTCCTTGGTGTAATGGCCGCCCCCTCACACCGTGCTCATCGTGGCCCTATTCGATCCCATCACGACCGCTTCCAGGAGTGTGCTGATGCGCGTTGGCCTCGCAGTCTCCATTGCCTTGTGTGTGACTGTCGTCGTTCCCGGTCGCACCGCACGAGCGCAGGCCGATGCCGATGACGAATGGCATGTCTCCCTCACGCCGTACGCCTGGCTCGCCGGCTTGAGCGGCCGGATTGGCTTCGCCGGCGGGATCGCGAACATCGATCTCTCCCCCGGTGACGTCCTCAGTCACACCGATATCAGTGTCTCGGCGCTGCTGGAAGCGAGGCGCAACCGATTTCTGCTTCGCCTCAACACGACATACATGTCCATGAGCGACCGGAGGGCCGTCGAGGAAGGCTCCGAGAGCACGGTCATCTTCGAGCATAGCCAGACGATTCTCGAGCCGGAGGTCGGCTACACGGTCTACACGGCCGAGCGCGGGGCAATCGACGTGCTCGCCGGAGGGCGGTACTGGCATCCCAAGGTGGATGTGTCGGCGGACTCCCCCGGAGGAGACTTGCCCATCGCGTCAGGCAGCCGTTCCTGGATCGACGGCATCGGCGGCGTTCGCGTACGCCTCAACCCGGCCGAGCGATGGCACATGACCGCCAAGGGCGACGCTGGTGCTGGCGGGTCGAAGTTGACCTGGCAGGCCATTGGAAGCGTGGGTTATGATCTCTCGCATTGCTGCTCGCTCGACGCGGCCTACCGGCATCTCGACATCGACTATGATCGCGATGCCCTGGTGAACGACAGCCACCTGTCGGGTTTCGCGCTCGGGATCGGGATCCGCTTCTGATGCACGAAGTCGGAGGGCTATGGTCCGAGAAATCATCATCGCTGGGTTGGCGGGACTGATGATCGACGCCGCGGGGTGCGCGTCCCATCACCGGTCCGCGCCGGTGCCACCGCCGGAGCCCGTGGAGGTGACCGTGAACAACTCGAACTACCTGGACGTGGATGTGTTCGCCGTGCGAGGCACGTCGCGCGCGCGCCTCGGGTCGGTGACGGGACTCAGCACTGCCACGTTCCTGGTTCCGGTTCACCTCGCGGCCGACGGCAATCTCCAGCTGCTGGTCGATCCCATCGGCAGCAACGCCACGTACCTGACGGACAAGATCGCCGTGGGCCCGGGTCAGCACGTCGAGCTCACCGTCACCGCCATACTCCGCATGAGCAGCTACAGCGTCTGGTCGAAGTGATCCGCGCGGCTCGCGTTAGGTCTCGCCTACCATAGAGCGTGTTCGCGTTGGGCGTTGCTCCAAGGTCCAATGGGACGACGTCCTCGGGAGCGGCATTGTGCCGGAACCGAAGTGCCGACCCGTGTCGAGCCGAGGCGACACCATGACCAACTCGCTGAGCACCCAGTTCCCCACCCCGCTGCGGCGCGGCGACGTGGTCGGCCCGGTCGCGGGCGATATGGTTTGGATCCCAGGCGGCACGTTTCGAATGGGCTCCGATCGGCATTACGTGGAGGAAGCACCCGCGCATCGCGTGACGGTGGACGGGTTCTGGATCGATCGCTTCCCGGTCACGAACGACGAATTTCAGCAGTTCGTCGACGACACGGGGTACGTCACCTTCGCCGAGCTCGAGCCCAACGCGGCAGACTACCCGGGCGCCTTGCCCGACATGCTGTACGCCGGCTCGCTCGTGTTCACGAAGCCTCCGCTGCGGGTAGACCTCCGGGATTCCAGCCAGTGGTGGTCGTACGTGCGCGGGGCGCAGTGGC
>DASUGD010000291.1:0-24153 GCA_036274195.1 Gemmatimonadaceae bacterium
TCGGGCCGGCGCCCTTATGTGTTGTGCCCGGCGCGGTTTAGGTTATGCGGCTGTCGGAGTTTTCTGGCTTCCATCGGAACAGGGCCCGTGAGGACGCTGCCGTCCCCGCACCGAATTGTCATAGGCGCGAGAGCGCACGCCGAGCTTGAGGAGCGAATCCGCGGGGCGCGTCGCGACCTCGAGGTTCGCGGCAGCTCGACGTCGCACGTCACCGCCGACGACCTGTCGTGGGCCGACACCTACGTCGGTTTCATGCGTCCGCCGCTGCCGACCATGGGCAACGTACGATGGGTGCACTGCACCGGCGCCGGCGTGGACGCGTGGCTGTACCCTAACGAGCTGTCCCGAGACATCCTCCTCACGAGGACGTCGGAGTCCTTCGGGCCGTACATTGCCGAATGGGCACTGTCGCGGGCGCTCGCCATTCGCCAGCAGCTCCTCGATCTGGCCGAGTGCCAGCGTCGGCATGAATGGGCGCCGCGCGATGTGGGCTACCTCCGCGGCACGAACGCCGTCGTCGTCGGGACGGGTGACGTTGGCACGCACGTGGCACGGCTGTTTGCCGCGTTAGGCGCTACCGTCCACGGCGTGTCGCGCTGCGGCCGCGGCGATCCGGCAGTGTTCGCGTCCACATCGGAGACGTCGGCACTCCGCGCTCTCGCGGCGACCGCGGACTGGCTCGTCGTCACCGTGCCGCTCACGACCGAGACGCGTGGGCTCATCGGCCGCGACGTGCTGAGCGCGTGTCGCGGGGCGGTGCTGATCAACGCGGGGCGAGGTGCCGTCGTCGACGAAGCGATCCTTCCGGAGGCACTGGAGAAAGGGTGGCTGTCCGGTGCCGCGCTCGATGTCTTCGCCGTCGAGCCGCTGCCCGCCCAATCGCCGCTGTGGGACGACTGGCGCGTCATGGTCTCACCGCACATCTCGGGGCTCACCACAGTCGAGGGCGCGGTGGCGGGATTTCTCGGGTGTCTCGAGGAGATCGAGCGCGGGCGGATCCCGGCGCGGACGGTCGATCGCGATCGGGGGTATTAGGGCACCCACGTCGTCGCTGGCGAGGCAGCGGCGGCCTGACCATACTTCCACGTCGATTCCGGTGACGCCACCATGCGCGCGCTGCTCCTTCTCGCCCTCGCCTCGACGTTCATCGTGAATCCCGCTGCGGCACAGCAGCCCGTCAAGTACGTTCGCTACTCGCACGCGGGTCGGGTAGCCTACGGCATCCTCGACGGCGATCGCGTGCGCGAGCTCGGCGGGGATCTCTTCTCCAACCCGCGACCGAACGGCAAGGTTGCTGCGCTGTCGGACGTGAAGCTCCTCGCGCCCGTCGAGCCGAGCAAGGTCATCGCCGTAGGGCTCAACTACAAGAGTCATCTCGGTGAACGCCCCTCGGCCACGTATCCGGGTCTCTTCGCCAAGCTGCCGACGTCGATCATCCCAACGGACGAAGAGATCGTGCTGCCGCCCGACGCGAAGAACGTGCACTACGAGGGCGAGATGGTCATCGTCATCGGCCGCAAGGCATCGCGCGTCTCGAAGGAGGAGGCGAAGTCGTACGTCTTCGGCGTGACGGCGGGCAACGACGTGAGCGAGCGGGACTGGCAGCGCTCCGACCTGCAGTGGTTTCGCGCGAAGGCGAGCGACACGTTCGGCCCGTTAGGCCCCGCGGTGGTCACGGGGCTCGATTACGATGACCTGCTGCTCGAGACGCGGCTCAACGGCGAGGTCGTCCAGTCGCAGCGCACCAAAGACCTCATCTTCGATGTCGCGTCGATCGTGAGCTACGTGAGCCAGTACGTGACGCTCGTGCCCGGCGACGTGATCTACACGGGGACGCCGGGGACGACCAGGCAGATGAAGGCCGGCGATACGGTGGAGGTCGAAATCGAAGGGGTAGGCGTCCTGAGAAACCGTGTGACGCAGCGATAAGTTCCGGTACGTCGGCCTCGCTTTGACGCCACGCCCGCAACCGTCAGTTTTCGGGGGCAGGGTTTCTCTCACCTTCTTCGTTCGAGATGCATCCGGACCCACGTCTGACGAAGGCCCTCGCCGGGCGCTACAGCGTCGAGGGCGAGCTCGGATCGGGCGGAATGGCCACGGTCTATCAGGCGCGCGATCAGCGCCACGACCGGCCCGTGGCGATCAAGGTGTTGCACCCGGAAGTTGCCGCGTCCGTCGACAGCGCACGGTTCCTGGCCGAGATCCACACCACCGCCCAACTCTCGCACCCGAACATCCTCCCGCTCTTCGATTCAGGGAGCGATGACGGCACTCTCTACTATGTAATGCCACTCGTGGTGGGTGAGTCGTTGCGGGCTCGTCTGGAACGCGAGACCACGCTCGAAACGGCCGAGGCACTGCGGATCACCCGCGAGGTGGCCGATGCCCTCGGCTACGCGCACGCGAATGGCGTGATCCATCGCGACATCAAGCCCGAGAACATCCTGCTGCAATCGGGCCACGCGCTCGTCACCGATTTCGGGATCGCTCGTGCCCCCGGCCTGACGCGCAGCGACCGCCTAACGGGTGCCGGGCTGTCGGTCGGTACGCCCGCCTACATGAGCCCGGAGCAGGCGTCCGCGGACCCGCACGTCGATGGGCGGGCGGATCAGTACAGTCTCGCGTGCGTGCTGTTCGAGATGCTCACCGGCGAGCCGCCATTTGCCGGCCCGTCGGTCGACTCGATCCTCGTTAGGCGATTCACCCGCCCGCCACCGCGCGCGACGAGCCGCCGCGCGGACATCGCCCGGCACCTGGACGGCGCGCTGTTCAAGGCCATGGCGCGCGACCCGAACGAGCGCTTCACGTCGATCGAACGGTTCGTCGAAGCCCTGAAGACGCCAGCGCGCCCCGGAAGCGCGCTCCTCGGCACCACCGAATCGGTCGCCGTGCTCCCGTTCGCGAACATGAGTGGAGACCCGGAGAACGAGTTCTTCGGTGACGGCATGGCCGAGGAGATCACCAACGCGCTCGCGAGGGTTCCGGGGCTGAGGGTCGCGGCGCGCACGTCGTCCTTCATGTTCAAGGGCAAGAGCCACGACCTTCGCGCGATCGGCGAACAGCTCAACGTGAACGCCGTGCTGGAGGGAAGCGTACGGCGTGCGGGGAATCGTGTTCGCATCACGGCGCAGCTCGTGAGCGTGAACGACGGCTATCACCTCTGGTCGGAGCGCTACGACCGCGAGTTGACCGACATCTTCATGATCCAGGACGAGATCGCGACGGCGATCGCGGGCCGCCTGGCGGCGGCGCTTCGCGGCATCGAAGCGAAGTCCCTCGTGAAGGCATCGACCTCGAACATCGAAGCCTACGAGCTGTATCTCCGAGCCCGCGCCTTGATGAAGCACCGGGGCACGGCGCTGCTGACCGCCACGGAAAAGCTCGAACGCGCCGTCGCCCTCGATCCGGAGTTTGCGCCGGCGTTCGCGTACCTTGGCCAGGCGCTGGTGCTCGCGGGATTCTGGGGCGTCTTGCCACCCGATCAGATCGGTGAGCGCGCGAAGTCGGCCGCCGCGTCATCGCTCGAGCATGATCCCAACCTGGCCGCGGGGTTCACGGCGTGCGCGCTTGTGGCGGCGTGCGTCGAGTTCAATGCGGACCGTGCGACGGTGGCGTGGGACCGCGCGCTGGAGCTCGACCCGGCAGACCTCGAGGCGCGCACGATGCGCGCCGCGTTCGACACCTGTTACATGCGTGCCGCGTTCGACGACGCTGTGGACGAGATGCATGGGGTCATCGGGCGGGACCCGCTCAGCGCGTACGCCCACGCATCCCTCTCCGTCGTTCTTGGCTTCGCCGGGCGGTACGAGGAGGCGCTCGCCGAAGCGAAGCGGGCACGCGAGCTGGACGCGAGCTCCTTCCTCGTGGTGTGGAGCGAAGTCAACGCGGTCGCGTTCGGCGGCAACGCGAGCGACATGGTGAACGAGATTCCGCACATGTTGTCGCGCAATGGGCGGCATCCGTGGCTCATGATGGCGCTCGGCGCGGCGTTTTCGCGGACGGGTTGGACCGACCGGGCGGACGCGGTGTTCGCGGAACTGAGCGCGCGCTCGCGCATCGACTACGTGCAGCCGACGGTGCTCGCGATCGCGGCGGAATGGGCGGGGCGTCGGCAGGAGGCACTCGGGTTTCTGCGGCGCGCCGTGGAGATCCGCGACCCGGCACTCGTCGCGTTCCAGTCGCCGCATATGAGCTCGTTGCGAACGGCGCCGGAGTTCCGAGGAATTCTCGCTGACCTGCGGTGGGAGTTGCCGGCGTTCGCGTCGAGCGAGGTTGCCAGGGCCTGACAGGTGTTCGTGCGCGCTCTTCGAGAGCGATCACGATGAATCAGCCGACCCCCTATTCCGAGCTCAATGCCGTCCTGGGCAACCTGGTCTCGAACGTCCGGCGTGCGTTAGGCGACACGTTCGTAGTGTGCTTACATGTAATTGACTACATGTAGCTTGTACAATATTGGCGGTATGTCCAAGAAGTCCGCACGAAAGCCGACGGCAAGAGAACCAGTCCAGGTGTACCTCGCGCAGGATGATCGAGATCTCCTGAACCGCCTGGTCGCGGAAACCGGCCTCACAAAAGCCGAGATCCTGCGGCAGGGAATGCGGAGCTTCGCGCGCGAGCAAGGCGCGAGTCCGATGCTGCGGTTCATTGCGGAAAGCGCCGCGGGTGACTGGCCTGAAGCCGTCGCGGAGAAGCACGACGAAATTCTCGCCGAGTCGTATCGCGGCTCCGCCAGAAAACGCCGGTGACCGCAGCGTTCCTCGACACATCGGGGTGGTTCGCCGCGCTCAGCCCGAAGGAGGCAAAGCACCGCGCGACGCACGCGGCGTACCGGAGCTGGCTCGAGCAGGGACGAGAGCTCCTGACGACCAATCTCGTCGTGGCCGAAATGCAGATCCTGGTCAGTCGGTTCCGCGGCGCTGATGAGGGGCTGCGCTTTCTCGACAGCCTCTATCCGGATCCGGCGCACGAGGTGATCTTCGTCGACCGCGACTTGGAGCGAGCGGCCGCGGACCGATGGCTGCGCAAGTACCGCGACCAGCAGCTGAGCCTTGCTGACGCCGTGAGCTTCGAGGTGATGCGGTCGCGCCGGATCCGACAGGCGCTCACGCTTCACGAGCACTTCGCGGTGGCCGGTTTCGAGCGCGTGCCGTAACACGGTGGATCATGAACAGACTTCGTGCTGTCACCCTCGGGCTGGCGCTGGCGACGCCGATCGCGTCGGCCTTCGCGCAGCCCGGCTTCCCGCCTAACGACCCGGACAGCTGGCGCGTTGCCGGGACGGCCAAGATCCTCTGCTCGGCCCTGTTCGTCTCCGGCCGGGACTCGGCCGAAGCCCTCGCTCACGTCACGTCATACTTCCTGGGGCCCAAGGTCGACTCCATCACCCGGTTCGCCGTCGACCGCCAGCGCAAGCTCGTCCGACTCACGGTCGCCAACCGCCTAACGCGCGAAGCGAAGCGCTACGGCGACCAGGGCTGCATCATCCACCAGCCCGGCCGCGACTCGGTGTTCTTTACGCCCGTGCGCGTCACGACTGCGCTGCCCGCCGCGTCCACCATGCCGTGGCCGATGGGTGACGTGTTGCCGACTACACCGCTGCCGGCGGAGATCGACACCGTCAAGCTCCGAGAGGCCGTCGATGCGGCCTACGCCAACCCGGCCGGATTCACCGCGGCGTTCCTGGTCGCGTACAAGGGGCGCATCGTGGCCGAGCGGTACGGAAGCGGCGCGAACAAGGACATGCAGCTCGAGAGCTGGTCGATGGGCAAGAGCATCGTCGGCACACTCATTGGCCTGCTCGTTCAGCAGGGCGTGCTCAAACTCGAGGAGCCGGCGCCAATTCCAGAGTGGCACAGGACGGCGGACGACCCGCGCGCGAAGATTCGCGTGATCGACCTCATGCGGATGTCGAGCGGCATCCGCTTCAGCCGCGGCAGCCCCGAAGACATCCCCGGGTACCACGACCACGACCTGGGCTACACCGGCGCGATCGACGCCTTCCGGTTCGCGACCACGCGACCGCTGCAGTTCGAGCCCAACACCTTCGGCCGATACCGCAACTCGGATCCCCTGGCGTTAGGCATGATCATTCGCGACGCGGTGCGGAAGCGCGGCGAGGCGTACCTGACGTGGCCGCAGCGCGCGCTGTTCGACCGGATCGGCATCCGCCGCCAGGTGCTCGAGACGGACCCGTACGGCAATTTCCTGCTGAACGGCTACGACTACGGGACGGCCCGAAACTGGGCTCGGCTCGGAATGCTGTATCTGAACGATGGTGTGTGGATGGGGCAGCGGCTCCTGCCCGAGGGCTGGACGAAGTTCGTGTCCACGCCGGCACCCGCGTGGAAGGACTCGACCTACGGCGCGATGGTGTGGGTCAACGCGCGTGGTGTGTGGCCAGAGCTGCCGCGCGATGCGTTCGCCTTTCGCGGCGCGGGCCTGAAGGATGTCTACGTGATCCCGTCGCGAGATCTGGTGATCGTGCGGATGGGTCACTACATCGGCATGCAACCCGGCACGGCGGATCTCCGGCGCGCGAACGCGCTGCTCATGGAGGCAATACCGGAGCGGAAGTGATCGCCGGCGGTGCCTATGGCACGTCCATCCGTCGCAGCAGCCTGACCGACGAGACCAGGAACCCTACGAACACCAGCACCGCCATCACGATCGCGATCCCGAAGCTCATGTCCGTCGCCGACGCGAACCGTCGAACGTCCAGCCCGTGCATGAGCGTGATGGCGTAGTGCCGAATGCTGAGGAGCCTGACGCCCGAGACGAACCCCGAGAAGAACCCTTCCCAGAGCACGATGTAGAGCAGCCCGAGGCCGATTGCCTGACTGGAGCGGAGCCCCAGCCACACGAAGGCCGACGCATATAGCGCGACGCCAACGAAGGCGGAGACCGTTACAGCCACCGACGCTTTCACGTCGCCGAGGTAGCCGACCCAACTCGTGAAGAACGCGCTCACGACGACGAACGGGGCGGCGATCGTGATCACCGCGAGCAGCTTCGGGACGGCAATGTGCCAGCGCGGGATCGGCGACAGTGTCAGGTTGGCGAGCGTCCGGTCCTCGACCTCGTTTCCTAACGCGGCCGCCGCGATCGCGAGCACGATCATCGGGGCGATCGAGCCCGCCAGCATCCCGCTCAGCACGACCTTCTCGAACTCGCGGACCGACGGCGCGTGTTCGGAGCTCAGCATGAGCATCGAGATCGCCACCGGCATCCCGGCCAGCACGGTCATGATCGCAAGCCGCCACTTGCCCGAGAGCTGACGCAGCGTCAGCCGATAGACGGATCCCATGTGCTATTGCTCCACCAGGTAGCCGAACACGCTTTCGAGCGAATCGTCGAGCGGTTCGACGCGGCGCAGGCTGATCGCCGCTGATTTCGCGAGGCGCGGGAGCTCGATCTGGAGGTCCCGCACGTTCCGGCTCAAGACGATCACTGCGCCGTCGGGGTCCACGTGAACGGCGTCCACCGAGTCGAGGGTCACAACCGCGGCGGCCAGCTTACGCGGAGCATCAGAGACCACCTTGACGTGATACGGCCGCTGGTTGAGCGCGGCGCGGATCGCCCGGAACTCGCCGGACGCCGCGAGCTTGCCATTCACGATCAGCAGAACCGTGTCCGCGAGCTGCTCCACTTCCTCGAGAATGTGTGACGAGAGGACGATCGTCCGGCCTTCGGCCGCGAGCTGTTGCAGAAGATGCTTGAAGTGAACGCGCTGTCGCGGGTCCGCGCCGTTGAGTGGCTCATCGAGGATCAGGAGTTCCGGATCGTGCACCAGCGTGCCGGCGAGGCGCATGCGCTGGCGCATGCCTCTGGAGTACGTGGCCATGGGCCGGTGCTGCGCGTCGGCCAGATCGACGAGCGCAATCGCCTTGTCCACGGCGGCCTCGAGATTCGCGACGCCACGAAGCTCGCCCATCATCCGAACGAACTGGCGGCCCCTCATGAAACCGTACACGGTCTCGTGCTCGGACATGACGCCAATGCGCTTGTAGAGCGGCGGGTTGTCGCGGACTCTCTCGCCGAACACGGTCACCGTGCCGCGTGAGGTGGCGGCGAGACCCGTCATCATCCGGAGCAGGGTGGTTTTCCCTGCGCCGTTAGGTCCGAGAAGGCCGGTGATGCCGGGCGTGATGTCGAACGTCACGTCGCTCACGGCCACGACGCTGCCGAACCATCGTGACACGTGGTCGACGCGGATGACGGTAGTCATTCCGAGCGGAGCGGCTGAAAGCCGCGTAGCCGCCGTCATCCCAACCTCCTGTAGCGCCACCAGAGCACCGCACCCGGAACGAGCGTCCAGACGAAGTACCAGCTCACGAGAATCGCCGAACCGAGCTTGCGGGCCGGCGCGTCCTCTGTGATGTCGCTGACATCGCCGAAGATCACATCGTTCACGTGCACGGGAATGTTCGTGAGGTTGAACATCGAGATCCACTGACCTGCCTTGCCGCCGATCTCCTCCGCAAGTCCAACCGTGAACGGCGTCGTGATCACGAACAGGCCCACGAGGAACACCGACGCGTACGCGCGCCGGCTCGTGAACGACGCCGTGAGCATCGAGAGCGTGGTCACGTACAGCGCCATCGCCGCGCCAGCCAAGAGGAACCGCGGCACGTCGATCCAGTGCTGCTGCAGGTAGACGATCGGCGTGGGGTCGCCGGCCGAGAGGCCGAGGAAGAGCAGGACCTGCGGCAGCCAGGCGACGACACTCATCACGGCGACCAAGGCTGCCCAGCGCGCCGCGATGTAATCCCCGCCGGTCACGGGCCTAACGAGATACAGGTTGATCGTCCCGTCGCGCTTGTCGCGGCACAGCAGCTCCGGCGCCATCACCGCCCCGAACACGAACAGAATGATCGACGCGATCCCGTAGTAGTCGGAGTGCGACGGCAGGTTCACCTTCTCCGCCGTGCCGGGGCCGCCGAGCCGGTTCGCTGCCCCGGCGACGAGTGCGAACCCGAGGCCCAGCACCGAGAGAACGACGATGAAGAACCACGGCAGGACCTTCGCCCGGCCGCCCCGTCCCAGCCCGAGCGCGATCCGCACACCGTCCTTGAAGATGGCCTGGCGCGACCGGCCTCGACCCTCGCGGGCATCGGTGTAGCGCTGGTAGCCGATGTCGAATACGGTGCCGGTGCTCGTCATGGCGCGAAAAGCTCAGTGAGTGCGCGGCGACGCGGGGCCATCCGCCGGAGCGGCGCCTCGGCCTCCACCAGCGCGTCCCGCACGTGATCGTAGACGGACTCGTCAGGCCCTTCGATCGTTAGGCCCGTATGCTCCACAGCCACCTGGACGCCGCGGCGAGCGAGCGCTGCCACGAGGGCGTCCCGGTTGTCGTCCACCTCGATGAAGACGGTCTCCATCTCCTTCGTGAACTGCCGCACCTCGCCGGACTGCACCAGCCGCCCGCCCTGCAGGACGATGATGCGGTCGCACGTTCGCTCGATATCGGCCATGAGGTGCGACGAGAACAGCACACTGATGCCGAACTCGCGATGCGTCTTTCGGATCAGGGCGAGCATGTCCTCCCGGCCGGCGGGGTCGAGGCCGGCCGTGGGCTCGTCGAGAAACACGAGGGCCGGGTCGTGCACGAGTGCCTGCCCGAGCTTCACACGCTGCTTCATGCCCGTGGAGTATCCGCCGATCGCTCGGTAGCGTTCCTCGAAGAGGCCCACGTGACGCAGCGTGTCGGCGGCGCGAGTTCGAGCGCTCGACGGCGGCAGCCCGCTCACCTGCGCCATGTGCGTGAGAAACTCCGCCGCACTCGGCTGACTCGGCAAACAATCGTGCTCGGGCATGTAACCCACGCGCGCACGTGCAGCGACGGTCTCGGAGGCGTTCTGGCCGAGGATCATCGCGGAGCCGGAGGTCGGTTGCAGAAGTCCGAGCAGGATCTTGATCGCCGTGCTCTTGCCCGCACCGTTTTCTCCGAGAATGCCGGTGATGCCGTCCGTGATCTCGAAGCTGACGCCGTTGAGGGCGACGACGTCGCCGTACCGCTTCGTCAGGCCATTGACCGCGATGAGCGCGGTGCCGTTCGTTCCGTTCGTCGTCACGAGGCCCCCGCCGGCTTCGGCTTCTCGCACGACTCCGTGTGCCCGTAGTCGCACGCGCGCTTGCGGAATTCCTTCGCGCGGTCCGGGGCGTGCCGGACGCCGGCGCCGCGATCGTACATGGAAGCGAGTCGAGCGCACGATTCACCGTATCCCGCCTCGCAAGCCTGTCGATAGAGCTGAGCGGCTTGCGTGAAGTCCTGAGCCATGCCGAGTCCGGCTTCCAGCACTCTTGCGTGTTGAAAGCAGCCCGTGGGCTCGTCCGCCTGACAGGCCTGGTCGTACAGCGCGGCCGCGATCGAGTCGTTCTGCGGAACGCCTGTGCCCGCGTTATGTAGCTTCCCGAGCCCGACACAGCCGATCTGGACCTTGGCAGTACAGGATCGCCGGAGCATGTCCGCCGCTCGAGCGAAGTCCTGTGTCACGCCGTTGCCGGCCGCGTACAGATCGCCGAGGTGTGCGCATCCGGCCATGTTGTTGCCATCGCACGCCTGCTGGAACAGGACGGCGGCACGTGCCACGTCCTTTGGAATCCCTGCACCGTCTCGATACAGGAGGCCGAGTGAGGTGCAGCCATCCAGCCCATGCGCGTCGCAGCCTTGCTTGAAGAGAGCGAGCGCGCGCACGGAGTCACGTTTGACACCGATGCCTTTCTGGTATGCGAGTCCGAGGCTCGCGCATCCGTCACCGACGTTGCCCTTGCAGGCCCGGTCGAACAGCTCCGCGGCGTGAGATTCGTCGCGCAGGACGTATTCGCCTTTCGAGAGCCGGTTCGCGAGGCTGTTGCAGGCGGCGACGTCGCCCGACGCGCAGGCGCCCCGAAGGCGTTTGGCTTCCTTGTTTCCCGGATGGCACGCGGCAACGACAAGGCTCGCTGCTATCAGGCAGTTACGGATTCGCATGCGGTCGGGCGGGGAGAGGCAGTAACCGAGGGGGGGGCATCCAACGACCCCGCGAGCCGTTACGGAATGGTTTCGCCGGAAGTTTCGCGTCAGGCGAGCAAGGTCACCGCGGCCTGGGTCTGTCGCCGTGGTCCGTGAGCTGGGCCAGTTGGGCCGCGTATCGGTCGGCGGCCGTGGAGTTCCCGGCTGCTTTCGCCGAACGCATTGCGCCCGCGATGGCGCGATAGCGGCGCGGCTCCGTGACCAGCGTCGCCTCGAACTCCTTGAAGGCGGCGCCCGGGTCGCCACTGGCGAGCAGCATTTCGCCTAACAACTCGCGCGCCGGCACGATGGGACCCGGCGTGATCGCGTTCTTCTCGGTCGTTGCCTCGAGATCGGCTGTCGCGCGCATCGCTGCGAGCCCCTCGGCCCTCGCACCACGTGCAAACGCGTGCCACGCGTCGACACCTCGCCTCTGGATCTCCACCTGCTGGCTCCAGTACGCTTCCTTGCGCTGCGTAAGGGCATCACGGAGTTGGGCGAGCTGCCTAACGGCTTCGGCGCTCAGTGTGGTGTCGCCCGTCCGCGCGGCGCCGATGCCCCGAGCAAACCAGGTGATCGCTTCAGCGAACGGGAAGGCGGTCTGGTGTGCCTCGAGTTTCGTTGCGCCGCTCCAGTCGCCCCGTTCCAGAGCGTAGCGCGCAGGGATCGCGGCGATCGCGAAGTACGCGGCGGCGGGCGGGGCACCGGTGGTCGGGCCGTTCGGGTCGTACCTCGCCGCCAACGCGGGAAGTGCTGCCAGTACGCGCATTGCCGCGCTGTCCTGACCGGTCTGGAGGTAGGCGTACATAAGGTAGTCATTGGCGTGAAGTGCCTCACTCAATGACCCCTCCGCTTTCGCCGCCTCGGCCGAACGGATGTTGGTGGCAATGGACTCCTGCCACTCGCCAACGCGGGTGTAGGTGTGCGAGGGCATGTGGAGGGCGTGCGCCGAGGCCGGGGCGATCTCCGCGTAGCGGTTCGCGGCCGGGATCCCCTTGGAGGCGAGCGCCGGAACGTCGTACGCGTGGATCAGGTAGTGCGCGATGCCCGGGTGGTTGGGAAGGCGCGCCGCGAGCGGCTCGAGGATCGTGGCCGCCCTGGTCTGGCTCTCGTAGGTCTTGTCGTTAGGGTCGGCGGAAAAGGCGAGTGCCGCGGCATAGAAGATCGACGCTTCCTCATCGCTCGCGTGCCGTCGGGCAAGGTCGGCCATCGCATCGCGGTAGGCGAGGACACGTGTGCGCTGGTCGGTGCTCGGGTAGTTCTCGTAGAGCTTGGCGACAGCCGCAAGGAACGCTCGCTCTCGTTCGGTGCCACTGTGGAGCGCCTGGCCGCGCTCGACCGTCCGGAGCCCGCGCTCGAGCTGTTCGTTAGGCTTGATTCCAGCGGCGAACGGGTTGCCCCAGGCGCTCAGCGCGAGACCCCAGTAGGCGGCGACGCACGTGGAGTCGGCGGCGAGGACGTCGTTGAACGCCTGCACGGCGCTGCTGAACCCGAACGAGTGGAGCAGGGCTACGCCCTTCTCGAATGTCGGCCGCGTGACGCTCGCGCAGGACGTCTCGAAGTGCACGGTGCCGAGATGTCCGGCGTCCTGGCCCGGGGTCTGGGCCGCGAGGGCAGGCGCGAGGAGCGCGAGGACTGCCATGAGGGCTCGGGACATGGACCATCTCCTCGAGTGGTTTCTCTTGCCGGCAAGATAACCTTCCTGACCGCATCGGCGGCCTCGCCGAGCAGGCATCGCGACGGGCCGGCCTCCAACAACGAGGACCGCAGAACGCGCAGAACGGCGTTGCGCGAGGAGCCTGGCTTCGCCCGCGGAGCCCTTCTGCGTCGTTCTGCGGCGCCCGCGCAAGCGGGCGTTCTCAAGCGTTCTGCGGTCCCTGTCGTTAAACCGTACCTAACGCGATGCGGGCTCCAGGAGGCATGATGGTTAGCGGCGCCAATCGATGGAATCTTACCAACGCTGGACGCGCCGTGAGCAGATCGGCATCATGCAGCAACCATGACTCCACCGACCTCAACCACTGGTCCCACCAACCCAGACGACGCCGAACGCGCACGACGCTGGCGCCTCGTGCTCGGCAACGACGCCGAGCAGTCCGCGGGGGTGGCGCTGAGCGGCGCGGATGCGGGGATGGATCGCGCGCTCGAGGCGCTCTACGGCGCTTCGGGCGGAGACGGCATGCCCGGCTCGGCCGCCGCCGACCGGCGCGGCGGGCTCGGAGGCTCCGCGCCGTCCGTTGCGCGATGGCTGGGCGACATCCGGTCGTATTTCCCGTCGTCGGTCGTTCGCGTTATGCAGAAGGATGCGCTCGAGCGGCTCGACCTCCAGCGCATGCTCCTCGAGCCCGAGATGCTCGAGGCCGTCGAGCCCGACGTCCATCTCGTCTCGACGCTCATCGCGCTCAAGAACGTCATCCCGAACAAGACGCGCGACACGGCGCGACTCGTCGTGCGGCGCGTCGTCGACGAGCTGCAGCGCCGTCTGTCAAACGCAACGCGCCAGGCCATCATCGGCGCCCTCAATCGCTCGGCGCGCAACAATCGTCCGCGCTACGCCGAGATCGACTGGCACCGCACGATTCGGGCGAACCTCAAGCATTACCAGCCGGCGTACCGCACGATCATCCCCGAACGGCGCATCGGTTGGGGGCGCAAGCGCAGCTCACTCCGGGACATCATCCTGTGTGTCGACCAGAGCGGGTCGATGGCTGCCTCCGTGGTATACTCCAGCGTGTTCGGCGCGGTGCTCGCCTCACTTCCGGCGGTCTCGACGCGCTTCGTGGTGTTCGACACATCGGTTGTCGATCTCACTGAAACCATGACGGACCCCGTCGAGCTCCTGTTCGGCACGCAACTTGGCGGCGGCACCGACATCAACCGCGCACTCGGCTACTGTGAGTCGCTCGTCAGGCGGCCCGGCGAAACGATCCTCGTGCTGATCAGCGACCTGTTCGAGGGCGGCCAGCGCGAGGAGATGCTCAAACGGGCCGCATCGCTGGCCGCGTCGGGCGTGCGCATGGTTGCGCTGCTCGCGCTGGCGGACAGCGGAGCGCCGGCGTTCGATCACGCGAATGCGGCCGCCTTTGCCACGCTCGGCATCCCGGCCTTTGCCTGCACACCGGATCTCTTCCCCGACCTCATGGCAGCCGCCATCGGACGCCACGATCTCGGTCAATGGGCGTCGGCGCGCGGCATCGCGATGGGCGGAGGCGCGCCGCAGTGACGTGGACCGCGGAGACGGTCATCGCGCTGGCCCCCGACCCCGCGTCGGCAAAGGCCGGACGCGATCTTGCGGTGCGTCGCAAGTGGACCACGTTAGGCGTTGGCCAGACCGCCGACGGCGCGCCGGTGCTGTGGGGAGCCTGCCAGGGGAGCGGCAAGGACCCGTACCTCACGCGCGCGGACACGAGCGAGCCGGCATTCAAGTGCTCGTGCCCGAGCCGCAAATTCCCGTGCAAGCACTCGTTAGGTCTCTTCCTGCTGTTCGTCCAGTCGCCCGGCGAGTTCACCGCGGGCACGCCACCGGATTGGGTGGCGGAATGGCTGGAGGGTCGGTCGGCCCGGGCGGCGAAACGCGCGGAACGCGAGGCGCGAGCGCCAGACGCTGACGGCGACGGAACGCCGGCCGATCCCGCACAGGCCGAGAAGGCGGCGAGGCAGGCGGCAGCCCGCGCCGCGGAGCGAGAGCGACGAGTCGCTGCGGGGCTCGCGGAGCTCGGCCTGTGGCTGCGTGACCTGGTTCGACAGGGCTTGAGCACGGCGGCCACGCGGCCGGCCGCGAGCTGGGAGACGATGGCGGCGCGGCTCGTCGATGCCCAGGCACCCGGTGCGGCGAGACTCGTCAGGCAGATGGCCACGATCCCGGCCAGCGGTGACGGATGGCCCGAGCGACTGCTCGATCGAATGGCGCGGCTGCACCTTCTGCTGGAGGGCTACGGTCGGATCGACGCGCTCCCGCCGGACCTGGCGGCCGACGTGCGTGCCGGTCTCGGTTGGACAACGCCGCAGGAGACACTGCTCGAGCTCGAGGGTGTGCGCGACCATTGGGCAGTCGTTGGTCGCCGCATGACGGAAGACGATCGACTGCGTGTGCAGCGAACGTGGCTCTGGGGAAAGGAGACGCGTCGCGGTGCGCTGCTGCTGCACTTCGCGCCGGCTGGCGCCGTGCGCAGCGAGACCAAGCCCATTGACCCGACGTTCGTTCCGGGCATCGCGTTCGACGGCACGCTGGTCTTCTTCCCGAGCGCGGCCCCACTGCGGGCGATCGTAAAGGAGCGGACCGCGGCCGTGGAGTGGCCCGTGGGGTTGGGCTACGCGGACCTCTCCGAGGCCGTTGCGGCGACCGCCTCCGACGACGCGCGGATGCCGTGGCTCGAGGCTCATCCGGTCCTGCTTCGCGACGCGATGCCAACGATCCGAACGCCGGCTCAGGTGCGAGACGTGGCCGGCCAGGCGATTGCGCTCTCGACACGCTTCCGCGATCGCTGGCGATTGCTGGCAGTGAGCGGTGGAGCAGCGGTGCCGCTGTTCGGTGAGTGGGATGGCGAGGCGCTCACGCCGCTCACGGTGTGGGGTGAAGGCGGAGCCGTGTCGCTCGCATGACGATAGCGACGCCCACCCTCCCGATCTGGTCGGCAGCCGTGAATACGGCATTGCTGGGAACCGACCGTGCGCCGCTGACGGCCCAGACATCCAGCGATGCGTTAGGCGCTGCGTACGGTGCCCTGTTGCGCACCGAGTCGGACGCCGCGTCGAACCTGCTGCGCGTGGCGGCCGCGGCGAGCGCCTACCGGCGTTGCGGCCGCACGCCGGGTCGTGCCGAGGACGCACCGCCTCCACCGTGCCCACAGGATGATCGGCCGACGTGCACACCGGCCGCCGCCGCGTTGCTACGGCGGATCCTGCAAGGCGAGCACGAGAGCCTGCTCGGGACATGGCTCACGCTTGCCGCTCGCCGCGACGTGAGAACTCCAGCCGATACGCTCCCGGCCGTGCTCGACCTCGCCAGCAAGGATCCCAAGCTGCGACCGCTCGTGCGTGCTGCTGGAGGCACGCGCGCAACGTGGCTTGCCGCGCTCAACGAGGCTTGGGGGTTTGCCATTTCGGGCGACAGCCCGGATGCGCTGGCGACCGTCTGGGAGACCGGCACCGGCATGGCGCGCATGGAAGCGCTGCAGCGGATGCGGCAGCTCGACCCGGAGCGCGCGCGCACCCTGCTCGACGCATCCTGGGCGCAGGAAGATCCCGGCAATCGCGCTTTCTTCGTTGGGATGCTCGCGTTCGGACTGAGCCCGGCCGACGAGCCGTTCCTCGAGCGCGCACTGGATGACCGCCGGAAAGAGGTGAGACAGCAGGCGGCCGGGTTGCTGGTGCGACTGCCGTCGTCGGCCCTCGCGGCCCGGATGATCGACCGGGCCAGGCAGCTCATGACGTTAGGCAGGTCGGCGATCCTCCAGCGGCCGCGGATCGATGTCACGCCGCCGGCCGATGTCGATGCCTCCATGGCGCGCGACGGCGTCACCCTTAAACCTCCGGACGGCGTAGGTGAAAAGGCGTGGGTGCTGGCGCAGGTCATCGGCGCGGTCCCGCCATCGACGTGGAGCGCCGCCTGGTCCATCGAGCCCGCGAAGCTGATTCGCGCCGTTGACGGCCACGAATGGCGAGACCCTCTCGTCGCAGGCTGGCTCACCGCCACCGAACGATTCCACGATACCACGTGGGCGCGAGCGCTCTGGGACAACGAGGCGGTCGCTCGAGTCGAGCCCAAATGGAGCGCCCCGCCCCTCGAGCATGTCTTCACGCGTGCGGCCTCCGCCGACGTCGTCGACGCGGAGCTGCGAAGCGAGATCGATGCCCGCCACGATGCCTTGCGCAGCGCACACCGCGTTGCCATTGCCCTCCTCCGGTGGCCTAACGATTGGAGCGACGCCCTCGCCCGTGCGGTCGCGAAGCGGCTCAAGCAGTACGCTGGCGGCGACCGCGTGGTGTTCGCGTCCGAATTCGGCATGCGGGCGCTGCTCGAGCGTTCCGCGCACGCCGTCCCCGTCTCCGCCGCCGATGCCTTCCTCGACGGATGGCCCGAGCAGTCCGACGTCTGGTCCACGTGGGCGTCGGCCATCGACACGCTCACATCCGTTCTCCGATTCCGCCTCGATCTTCACCTCGCGTTCAACGAGGAGCCTTCTGCATGACCACGTTCTCAGCGTCGACCGCAGCGTCCGGAAACGGCGTCGCGATCTTGCGAGCCCACGCAGAACAGCAGTTCGCCGGCGAGCTCGAGGAGCTTGCTCGCACGGACACGCGCGCTCGACCGCCGAGCTGGCGACTGTCGCCCTGGGCCGTCGCGACGTACCTGTTGGGCGGCCGCACGGACAGCGGCGCCGAGATCACACCCAAGTACATCGGCAATCGGCGGCTGATCGAGATCGCGATCGCCACGCTCGCGACCGACCGCGCGCTGCTGTTGCTCGGCGTGCCAGGAACGGCCAAGACGTGGGTCGCGGAGCATCTCGCGGCGGCGATCTCCGGTGATTCGACCCTGCTCGTCCAAGGTACGGCCGGTACGAGCGAGGAGGCCGTTCGCTACGGGTGGAACTACGCCCGCCTTCTCGCCGAGGGCCCGTCGCTCGCCGCGCTCGTGCCGAGCCCGATCATGCGCGCCATGGGCGAAGGGCACATCGCACGTGTCGAGGAGCTCACACGCATCCCCGCGGACGTGCAGGATGCCCTCATCACGATCCTCTCGGAGAAGACGCTGCCGATCGCGGAGCTGGGGAAGGAGGTCCAGGCGGTCAAGGGCTTCAACCTCATTGCCACCGCGAACGACCGCGACAAGGGCGTCAACGAGCTCTCGAGCGCGCTAAAACGCCGGTTCAACGTCGTGGTGCTGCCGGTTCCGGCCACGGTCGACGAGGAGGTCGACATCGTCACCCGTCGAGTGGATGCGTTAGGCAAGGCACTGGAGCTTCCGGCCGAAACGCCTGCGGCCGACGAGATTCGCCGCGTGGTGACGATCTTCCGGGAGCTGCGCGGCGGCTTGACGGAGGATGGCAAGACCAAGGTGAAGTCGCCGAGCGGAACACTGAGCACCGCGGAGGCGATCTCGGTCATCAATGGAGGGCTGGCGCTCGCGGCGCACTTCGGCGATGGACAGTTGCGATCGAACGACCTCGCCTCGGGACTGTTGGGCGCTGTCGTGAAGGATCCGGTGCAGGACCGCGTCGTGTGGCTCGAGTATCTCGAGGCGGTCGTGAAGGAGCGCGACGGGTGGAAAGACCTGTATCGCGCGTGTCGCGCGGTGAGCTAGGCGTTGATTCACGTCTTCGGCATCCGGCATCACGGCCCGGGCTCGGCGCGAAGCGTCGAGCGCGCGCTCGAGCGTGTCGCACCGGACATCGTGTTGATCGAGGGACCACCGGAAGCCGATGAGCTGATCGCGTTCGCCGCGGACGAGGCGATGCGCCCGCCCGTTGCGCTGCTCATCTACCGGCCCGATGCGCCGAGACGCGCCGTGTATTACCCGTTCGCGGAGTTCTCACCGGAATGGCGCGCGATGCGGTTCGCGGCGGGACGCGGGATCCCCGCGCGGTTCATCGACCTGCCGCAGGCACATCAGCTGATCGACGAGCCGGCCGCCCCCGAACCGACAGAGGCCGAGCCTAACGGTGACGCACCGAGCGCGCCGCTACAGCCGGGGCAAGTGCGAGGCGATCCCCTCGGATGGCTTGCGGCCGCCGCCGGGTACGATGACGGCGAACGGTTCTGGGAACAGCTCGTGGAACATCGCCGCAACGACGACGAGCACCTTTTCGCGTCCGTCGCGTCGGTCATGACGGAGCTTCGAGCCGAGCATGTCGAGCCCGATCGGCGCTACGAGGATCGGCGTGAAGCGCACATGCGGCGCTCGATTCGCGCGGCGCAGAAAGAGGGGTTCAAGGCAATTGCGGTCGTCTGCGGCGCCTGGCATGCGCCGGCGCTCAGCGACATGCCGCCTGCCGCGCACGACACCGCCCTGCTGAAGGGGCTCCCGAAGGTGAAGGTCGAGGCAACCTGGGTGCCGTGGACGAACAGTCGTCTCTGCACGGCGAGCGGCTACGGTGCGGGTGTCGAATCACCGGGCTGGTATCATCACCTCTGGACCGCACCGGATCGCGTTACCGAGCGATGGCTCGCACGCGTCGCTGCGCTGCTTCGCGAGGAGGATCTCGACGCGTCATCCGCGCAGATCATCGACACGGCGCGGCTCGCGGAATCACTGGCGGCGCTGCGCGGTCGCTCGTTGGCCGGGCTCTCCGAGCTCATGGAGGCGACACGCTCGGTGCTGTGCGGCGGTTCCGACGCACCGCTCGCGCTCATCGGTCGCAAGCTCGTGGTCGGCGAAGCACTCGGGCAAGTTCCCGAGGCGGCGCCGATGGTTCCGCTGCATCAGGACCTCATGCGCGAGCAGAAGCGGCTTCGCCTTCCGGCGGAAGCCGTGGAGCGTACGCTCGACCTGGACCTTCGGAAGGACACCGATCTCGCCCGCAGTCGGCTGCTGCATCGCCTAACGCTGCTCGACGTCCCGTGGGGGCGTGCGCAGCGAGGCACCGGGCAGCGAGGGACGTTTCACGAGCTGTGGATGCTCCAGTGGCGACCCGAATTCGCCGTGTCCCTGATCGAGGCTGCCGCGTGGGGGAACACGGTCGCTTCGGCGGCGTCCGCGCGAGCGTCCGACGTGGCTCGGCAAGCGACGGAGCTCCCCGTCCTCACCGGTGTTCTCGAGCAGGTCATCCTCGCGGACCTCGGCGACAGTGTAGGCGTGATCATGGACCGCCTGCAGGAGGAGTCGGCACGCGCGCCCGACATCGCGCACCTCATGACGGGACTTCCGCCGCTCGCCCGCGTGATGCGCTACAGCGATGTCCGCCGCACCGGCCTCGGGCTCGTGGGCGATGTCGTGGATGGGTTCGCGGTGCGCATCTGCGTCGGGCTTCCGCTTGCCTGCGACTCGCTCGACGACGACGCCGCGACGGCAATGCGGTTGCGTATCGAGGAGGTGCATGGCGCGATCGGCCTGCTCGAGCGAGCGGAGCACACCGCGGCCTGGCACGACGCGCTTCGCCGGCTGGCCGACTCTGAGCGGTCGCACGGCGCGGTGTCGGGGCGAAGTGCGCGGCTGCTCCTCGACGCTGGCGCGCTCACGCCCGACGATGCCGCGCGTTACCTGTCGCGGACGCTTTCAATGGCGGAGGATCCGGCGCGAGCGGCGGCGTGGGTGGAAGGGTTTCTGGCCGGCAGTGGTCAGCTCCTGCTGCACGATGACACGCTCTGGCGTCTCGTGGACGATTGGCTCGTGCAGCTTCGCGAAGAGTCGTTCGTCGCGCTGCTGCCGTTGCTCCGCCGTGCGTTCTCCGCCTTTTCGGCTCCCGAGCGCCGTCAGCTGGGCCAGCGCGCGCGTCAGGCTGGCGGTCCCGCGCGCCTAACGTCCTCAGGCGACGGCGAGCTCGATGAGGCGAGGGCCGAAGCCGGCCTGCGAACCGTACTGATGCTGCTTGGCATTACTGCACAAGACCCAGCGCCGCATTGAGCCAGCGGACGAGCGCTAGAAGCCCCTGGAACTCCTTCGCGAGAATGGCGGGAAGCTTCGGGTCGGTGACGGTCGCGTCGGTGAGCTCGCGGCCGCTCACGAACGACTGGTAGCGAAGCCACTTCGCCGCGGGATGATCTTCCGAGAAGCCACGTGGCATCTTCTTGAGCACGGCTTCGTCATCGAGTCCGCCGTAGCGTTTCGTCAGGCCCCGCGCGATACGGTCGAAGCCGTTCGGGTTCTCGGCGATCGCGTCACGGAGCTTGTTGAGCGAGGGTCTCGGCGGCATCCAGAGCCCGCCGCCGACGAACGACTTGCCGGGCTCGAGGTGGAAGTAGAACCCGGCGCTACCGGTGTCGGCCTCGCTGCCGACGCGCGTGGACGCGCGCCGGTGGTTGAACCAGCACGCCGCGTGGGTTTTGTACGGCGACTTGTCCTTGGAGAACCGGATGTCGCGGTTGATGCGGAACATCGACCGCTTCGGGTCGCCGCCGATCTCGGGCGCGAACTTGCGGAAGCGCTCGTTCATCTCGCCGATGAGGTCGCGCATCGGCTCGCGGACCTCGGTCTCGTACTCCTCGCGATGCGCCTCGAACCATTCCTTGTTGTTGTTCTTCGCGAGTCCGCGCAAGAACCGCAGCGCTTCTGGTCTGAACGGCATGCGTCTCGGGTCGAGGGTTCGTGTATGGCGGAACAGAAGCTACACGAGTGTTCGGCACTCTGTGAGGCGGTCCTTGTTGTTCCACGCTGCCGCAACGAAGCCGCAGAAACGATCGATCGTCGCGCTAGCCAGGCTACGGCGCAGCTACAATAGGAGTCAGCATTGCCGTCACGATCAACGCCCCAGCCCACAATCGATCAACGTTGAACCACGCCTTTCCGAGTAGCCGCAGTCCGAGGCGCTCATACACGATGACGGCCACGAGCCCCGTGACCAGCAAGTAGCCAGCAGTATGTATCAGCGCAACCGCCAGGCCAGCTGCCGGGGCGGGAGGAATCACACTCGCCAGCTCCGCCGAATGAGCCGCGTGTCCGGCGTGAGCACCGCCGGCGAGCGCCGCGGGCCTAACGACCCGCATCAGGAACGGGATGACCATGAGCCCCGCCCCGTGCGCCGAGGCCATGAGGAACGACCACACGGCCACCTCGCGACTCCCGACGGACATCCCTCCGTATCGTGGATGACTCGTCCGCACGAGCTTCCACACCCCCAGCGTGAACAGCACGGCGGCCACGATCCATCTGAGCCAGCCTAACGAGATCGCCAGGCCGGCCGCTCCAACGACCACGGCCACGACGGCAATCGCCGCCAGGTGGCCCGCGGCGAGCGGGAGGAGCGCCCGCCACACCGCGCCGCGCTCCTGCCGCTGCATCCCGAGGCCGACGGCGAAGAGCCATCCCATCCCGGGATTGATCCCATGTGCCGCCCCGAGCAGCAGCAGCGCTGCCCAGGGCCACACGTCATGCACCACGTTCGGTGCGAGATGCTGCAGGTGTTGCATATCCATCGCTCAGGCAAAGCAGAAGGAATCGGACGACGCGTCGCCACCCTGCAGGCGCGTCTGGTGCGGCCGCATCCCCTGCTCGAACTCCACGAAGAACTTCGGGTCGAACGCGATGCCACCCGCGGCTCCCACATCGAGCTTCGTCATCCACCCGTTGATGCCATCCGGGTAGAACTGTGCATCCCACGGCGTGTACAGCGAGTTCGTCAGGTACACACGCCTCCCGTCCCGGCTCACCTCGACCATCTGCGGTGCGCCGTTGAGCGGCTTGTCGGGCGCGCTCGGGTGCGCGGTCCGATTCACGATCCCGCCAATCTTCGCCGAGCCGACGAGCCGTGGCTCGTGCGGGTTCGAGACGTCGTACTGCTGCAGCTCACCCGTTCCCCAGCACGAGACGTACAGGTACTTGTCATCGAGCGAGAGATTGAGATCCGTCACGACCGGCGGCACGGCGCCGAAGCCCTTGAGCAGCGGTGGCAGGTCGTCCGCACTCGCCGGCTGCGCCGGGATCTCGATGACCTTCTTGACCTTCCATTCCGGCGTCTTCCCCGTCGTCTCATCGCGGTACCACATCCAGATCGACGACGAGAGATCCTTGAGCGAGATGACGACGCCGACGAACCCGTAAGCCCGGCGCGGGTTGTGCGCGGGTCGAAGCTCGAGCACCATCTGCTGCTCTGCCCCGAGGTCGAGCGCCTGAACGTGACGGCGCGTCTTCAGGTCCCACACGTGGAGCGCGTGGCCGTACTTGCCGCCCAACAGCAGCTCGGGATTCACGCCGTCCTTCACCATGTTCGGCGTGCCCCACTCGCTCGAGATCATCGTGTCGAAGCCCAGGTGCCACCAGAAGTCGTAGGCGAGGTGCTGCGGCCCCCGGTCGTGCTCCCAGGCGCCTTTCACGTCGAAGCTGTCGTGATCGAGCACGAAGATGCCGCCCGGCCCGTTGCCGTCGGCACCGCCTAACGCGTTGACGTACACGCCGTCGGGACCGCAGTGCACCGTGTGTGGTGCCGAGTAGCCGGTCTTGGCAGCGATCTCGCGCCCCTCGATCAGCTTCACGAGCTCCGGGTTCCGCGGATCGGGCTGCGTGTCGAGAATGTGAATTCGCGACGACCCCGTGCCCGGCACGACGAGATACCGGCGCTCGACGTGCGCGTGCGGCGCGTACGGGCAGAGGTGCGAGCTGCATGCGTTCCAGCCGAAGTGGTGTAGCTCGTTGTCGCCGGTCGGCAGGTCCGTTTGGCCGACGAGGCGGCCGTACGACCGCGAGCCCGGGTCGACGTCGACGACGCCGATGGCGTCGCGCTTGCCGTTGCCGCCGGCCGCGATCATCGCGACGTAGGCGAGCTGCTCGGCCGGTGCGTTCCCCGCCAGGGTTGGCGACGCGTAAAAGGTGGGGTCAGGGCGCCAGCGTCCCATATGTGTATCCTCCGCGCTCTCTGTAGACTGTTTGGATGAAACCGGCCGGTTGTTAGGCAGCCGGTTGTTGCACGTGTCGATGTATTCGACGCGCGCAACCTACGCGGATTGGGCTCTGCTCACATGAGGCGCGAGTCCCGGGACATCGCCGGGATTTCGCGAGGTGGCGTCCTTTTCTAGGACCGGGGTCCCAGGGCCGGGCTCTGGTCGACGCCGAAGCCGGCGTCGCGCGCGCGCACGATCACCTCCGCGCGCGTGGACACCCCGAGCTTCCAGAAGATGTTCGTGATGTGATTGCGCACCGTCTTGTCGCTGATGCGAAGGCGCTCGGCGATGTTGGTGTTGGCGAGGCCTTTCGCAATCAGGTCCAACACTTCGGTCTCGCGATCGGTAAGCTCAGGGAACGGCGTCGGTTTCGGAGCGAGCCCGTCTTCGTCCGCCGCGAGGAACGCGTCGATCTCCGTGAAGAACTGCTCGAACGCGGGTTCGCCCTCGAGGAGCAAATGGTTCCGTCCTTCCATCGTGACGAGCCGGGCGTCCGGGATCAGGGCCGCGAGCCGGCGTCCTTCCTCGAAGGGGATCCGCAGGTCGTCGCGCCGATGCATGACGAGCGTCGGTATCCGGAGCAGCGGCGCGACGTCGCGGACGTCGAGGTCCCCGAACGCGGCCATCAT
>DASUGD010000292.1:0-9432 GCA_036274195.1 Gemmatimonadaceae bacterium
CGCGTCCACATCCACGCCGTAAAACGGCTCGCTGTCGCGATCGGGGCCGGATTGCAGGCGCGGCTCTTCCTTGTCCGTGCGGGCGACGAACAGGAACGCGCGGCCGGTGATCGGCCCGGCGTTGGCGCCCGCCGGATACGAGAGCTGGAAGGTCTGGGCGAGTGCGAGCCGCGGAGCGAGAGCGCACAGGAGGAGGGGCGTAGCACGCGCCAGGCGCGTAAGATCGACCCGCGCGGCGATCGCGAATGAGACGAGGGAAGAAGGAAGCATGTCGAAAAGCTATCGCTCGACTCCAATCGATGTCAGCGAATACCTGATTGACCACTCGCAACCCCGGGAGAACCATAGGAGGAATCTCAGCGCGGGGCTTTCGTGGTCAGCGGAGCACCTACAACGTCGCCGGCCGAAAGCGAGCAGGACGCGCTGCGCCGCACCGTCATGCGCGCCATGTGGATCGGCCTGTGGGTCTGGCCGGCCTTCACGGTGCTCGACGCCTTCATGTGTTTCGTGGCGTACCCCGGCGCACCGTTTCCACTCTTCCTGCTGTATCGCGCAACGATCGAGCTGCTCTTTGTCGGCGTTTACCGAGCGAGCCAGCGCGGCACGGTGGACGCGACGCGCCTCTTCGCCTGGCTGAACGTCAGCTACGGCTTCACGGCCATCGCGATCTCGCTCATGGCCATCGACCTCGGCGGAATCGTCAGCCCGTACATGCACGGGATCTCGATCGTCGCCCTGATTCGCGCGGCGCTCGTGCCGACGCACTGGCGACGCTCGCTGCGAACCTACGGGCGCATCGGGCTCGCGTTCCCGCTGGTCATGGCGTTCGGCGCCCTGCTCTCACCCGCCCATCGCGCCGAATGGATGACGACGCACGCGCTCGTTGCCTTCGCGAGCAACTACATCTTCGTCATCGCGTCCTCGTTCCTCGGCATGGTGAGCGGTCACGTGGTGTGGACCGCGCAGGAGCAGCTGTACCGGGCAAGGCGCGTCGGCCGCTACCGCCTGCAGGCGCCGATCGGGAAGGGCGGTATGGGCGACGTGTGGCTGGCCTGGGACCTGTCCCTTCGGCGCAACGTCGCCCTCAAGATCCTCCGTACCGGGGCGGCGCCGGACGCCGACACGCTCAAGCGCTTCGAGCGGGAGGCCCACGCCGCGGGACAGCTGCGCGGTCCACATGTCGTGCGCGTCTTCGATTTCGGCGCGTCCGACGACGGTTTGTACTACATCGCGATGGAGTACCTGCCGGGTCTCGATCTGGGGACCATCGTGGAGGACTTCGGCCCGGTTCCTCCGGCCCGCGCGTGCAACATCATCATGCAGGCATGCGACGCACTCGAGGAGGCACACGCCGCCGGGATCATCCATCGAGACCTCAAGCCGCACAACCTGTTCCTGACACGCGTCGGTGATGACCCGGACTTCGTGAAGCTGCTGGATTTCGGCGTGGCGCGACTTCGTGACACCACCAACGCCACGGGTCGCCTAACGTGGACCGGCATCGTCGTCGGAACGCCGAGCTACCTGGCTCCCGAGCTCTGGCAGGGCGCCGCGGCCGATGAGCGAAGCGACATCTACGCCCTCGGTGCGACCCTTCACTTCCTCCTGAGCGGCGCGACACCGGCCGCGAGCCATCGTCGTGACAGCGCACGAGACGTCGGCGAACCGGGAGCGGCGCACCCGAGCTACGACCTGGAGCCGCCTGAGCTCGGGCAGATCGTGCGCCGCTGTCTGGAACCATTGCCCGCGGATCGCTTTCAGTCAGCGCGCGAGTTGCGCGCGGCCCTCGCCGGGGTCTACGACCCGACCGCCTGGACGCGTCCGGATGCAGAAGAGTTCTGGCGCGAGGTGGACCGCCGGCGCTTCGCCACGTAGCCGGCGAATGGACCTGATGGCGGAATACGTTAGGCTCCGAGGCCCGGGAAAGGAGCGTGGAACCTGGCGTGCGCGCAGTTGGTAGATGAGAGCCAACCATGAATCGCGCGACTTCTCCCGCCCGCTCATGCGTGCTGATCGCCGGGGGCATCCTGGCGTGTCACGCGGCGCTCGCGATGCGGCTTCCGGCGCAGCCGCTACACCATCCACTTTCGCACTCGCGCGACGGATCCCACGACTTCGACTTCCTCGAAGGCACATGGCAGCTCTCGGATCCACCTGCCGACTACTTCACGCGCGGACCATACGGTCGTCTGATCGCACGAATTTCGGGCCCGGGAACGGCAACCATCGAGTGGTACACCAGGGATCCTGACCCTTCGCCCGACTCCGGCTTCATGCGGATGTCGTACGACGGGGGGTCCAATCGATGGATGATCCGCGAGGCGGCAAGCCGAACGGCGTCACCGGAGCCTCCGCTCGTCGGCTCCTTCGAGCACGGAATCGGATCATTCATCGGACCGCGCGAGCGCAACGGCCGTACGGTGCTCGCGCGACTCACGTGGACATTCAACGGTTTGGGCAGCGAGCGCCTCGACTGGGAGTTCTCCGCAGACTCAGGGATCACCTGGAAGAAGCAGCGCGCCCTCGGGCTCGAGCCAGAGAGCACCTCGCCTGTTCGGCGGTCTGCCTTCGACGGAACGTGCTGTCCGCGCGTCGAGGTGGTCTGGTACTCGGTGCCCGCGGGGAAGGACAAGCAGCTCATCGACCTGTTCGCGCGTGAATCGCGCGCGATGGGCGACTCGACTCCCGTGCAGGATGTCGCGCTCCTTCGTGACGCTGATCGACCCGGAGTGTTCGCACTCGTGCGCGGATTCAACCGCGAGCAGCCGATCGACGACTACTACAAGGGTCCGGCGTGGGCCGAGCATCGCGCGGCATTGGATCGCGCGAGCATCCGCGTCGACAGCCTGGTCGAGCTCATGCCCGACCATCGACCTTGGGGATTCATCGTCGATGCGCGAGCGTCGCCCGACAGATCGCCCGACGCTCGCGGCCTGGTAGTGGCGACGGTCTACACGCTCGATCAGCGACGACCCGACTACCTCGATTTCTCTGCCTTTTTCGTTCAGTCCGTCGCGCCTCGAATCGTCGCCAACGGTGCGCGCCTGCTGGCGGTGTTCACGTCAGACGACTGGGGATTCGGGCAGTGGACCGGGCGCCAGTTCGCGAGCGCGATCCCCGGGCGCCCGCTCAACCCGCGGCGAATGTCGGTCGTGTCGTTCACCTGGTTCGCCGACCGTGCGTCGTACCATCGCCATCTGGCAGCACTCGGTGCCGATGGGTTCTGGCGCGAGTCCGTGATGCCGGGCCTAACGAGATATTTGATCGAGCGACCTACAACCTGGCGTCTCGTGCCCGTCGGCCGCTCGCGCCAGCTGCGGGACTGGCGGGAGACGCCCGACTGAGAAAGGCACACATCCAGAACAAACGAGAATGTGGAGACGGCCGGAACTAACGGCGCTGGCAATAACGGCGCCGGCCATAACGGCGCCGGCAGAACGGCGCAGACCATAACAGCGCCGGCCATAACAGCGCCGACCAGAACGGCGCAGTACCCCAACGGCGCAGGGCAGAGAGGCGCCGGATGCCTGACAGCGCGTAATAACGAAGGGCGCATACAGCCTAACAGCGCGTAATGCCTGACGGCGCGACAACAACGCAGGGCCACAACGGCGCAGGAGGGAACGACGTGACGTACCCTCGGATCGCGCCGTCGCGCCGCTGTGGCCCTGCGCCCTTGTCGCGCGGTTTGGCATTTTGCGCCGTTAGGTATCTTGCGCCGTTAGGCATTCCGCGCCGTTAGGCAGCCGGCGCCCTCCTGCCGTGCGCCTTTCCTGTCGGCGCCCCTGTTGCCGGCGCCCCTGTTGCCGGCGCCCCTGTTGCCGGCGCTCCCAGCGAGGCGATTGTCGGGGCCAGCGTCGGCCCCGACCCACGGATCACTGGCCGCAGTTCACGACGCGTGTGAAGGCGTCGCGCCCGATCGTCCCGGCGCTGATCTTGTCATCCTGGCTCGCCTGCAGCACGCCCGCGCCGTCGAACAGCTGCTGCAGCTTGTGCCCGCGCGCCACCACGCCCGCGGCGTTGATCTCCGCGACATGATCGTCCGTCACCACCCCGTGGAGCGGCGCGCCAATCGGCTGACCCGTGTTCGGGTTCACCGGCACTGCCGTCAGGTCGGCCGTCGCCGCGCTCTCGCGATGATACACGCCACTCGGCGTCACCCGCGCGAGCCCGCTGAACACAATCGGCCCCTGAACGAACAGGACGTCGGTGGGCCCGCCGCAGAACGGCTTTGGAATGAACTGGTTGAACTGGATCGTGAACTGCTGTTCGACGACATCCGCGACGATCGGCTCCGCGACACCAATGTTGAACAGCGTTGCGCGACCATTCGTCGGGATCTGGGGACCAGCCGTGATGCCGGCGATGGCTTTGAGCTGCGCCGGAATACCGGCGTACACCGGCGCGCGAATCTCGCGGAACGTCGGCGCAGCGTTGATCTGCGCCGACAACGTCGGCGCGCCGCCGAGGATGCCGCTTCGGATCATGTCGATCGTGAGCAGCTGCTCCGGGAACTCCCAGCTGATCACTTCGTGCTCGTTCGTGCCCGGGACGTTCAGGTCCCAATGCACTCCGGCGACAGTCACGGACCCCTCGGCGAAGAGCCTGAGGTGGAACCGCAGGCTCCAGTCACCGCACGCGAGCTGCACCGCACTGCCCGTCCAACCTTCGGCCTCACCAAAGCCCGCTTGCTCGTCGCCGATCGCCTCCTTCCATGTGCAATTGAAGGGCGGGGTGTTCGGCAGGCCGAACGCGGTGCGATTCCCATCGAGGCGACGCAGCGCGGCGCGGATTCTCAGCGGGTTCGCCTGGCCGGTGAAGATCGCGTTGATCGGATCCTTCGCCTGCCCCGTGAAGTCGTCGCCCGTGTACGGCCAGAACGTGGAGGTGCCCACGGTGACCAGTCCGGCTGGTGCCGCGGGGTCGGTGGGATCCTGAGCGGCGTCAGCTCGTGCGTGACCTACGGTGGCGCTCGGGACGGCGGTCGGCGGCGCGTCGGAGCATGCGGCAAGTGCGGCGGCAGCGGTGATCATGACCCCGGCGCGCGCGGTGCGGGGTGAGAATCGGGCGAACACGGTGCACCTTCCTTTCTCATGGTGGTCGGAGAGCTGCCCTGGCGCTCTGTCGCAATGGATCCAGCTCCAGAGCGCGCCCGACGTTAGGAAAGAAGGTCCCGAGCCGCTGTACGTCAGCTGACGTAGGCGACAGCGTGTCGTGACTTAGCGGCTACTCCGCATCCCGCTCGGTCTCGTGGCTACGCGCGACCCTGGTGTTGATGCCGAGCCAGCGCGGAACGCGCGCCATGTAGTCGCGGTATTCTTGCCCGAACTTCGCCTCTAGGTACCGCTCCTCCCGACGCACCACCCCGCGCTGCACCAGGTAGAGCACCACGGGCAGGAGGAACACCGGCCACCAGCTGTTCGCCACCATCGCAATGCCCGCGTACGTGAGCGTCTGGCCGATGTAGTCGGGATTTCGGGTGTAGCGATACGGTCCGGTCGAGACGAACCGGGTCGTCCTGCGGTAGGGCGAGACCTGTGTTCCCGCCCTTCCGAACACTCGCACGACGGCGATGCTCAACATCAGTCCGAGCACCACGAGCGCGGCGCCTGCGAGCCGCAACGGGCCATTGCCGGCAGGCAGCATGCGAATCGGGTGCATCGCGTGCAGCAACAAGGCGACGACGAGCGCCGCACCGAACAGCAACGGCGGCGCGGCGATCACGCCGGCCGTATCGCTATGCTTACGCACTGCCATCAAACCAACCCCTGGCGTCGCCCGTGAACAGCAGCCACACCGCAATGGCCTTCAACCCAAACCCCAGCACGAGATGACTCGCCGAGTACGCGGCGCGTTCGGCGAAGAGGCGGGGCACCATCCCGACTGGGAGCGCGGCGAGCACCAGAACCAGCACCACGACGGAGCGGGCGACCGAGCTCCCGCGCCTAACGAACCAGATCACGATAGCCTGAATCGCGAGGCTCGGTATGCCCGTGGCCGGCCCGGGGCCGATGCCCGCGCCGTGAAACACGACCCGATTCACGAACAGGGCGACCGCGCTCACGGTCCAGGCGGCCCACAACGCAACCACTGCCGCGTCGACGCGTGCGGGCCTGGCGCGAGTCACTGGCCGCGCATGTAATGGCCCCCGATGCTGCGCCAACGCCAGTCGCTAGGCGCCACGCTGGCCAGCAGCACGATTGCCAGTGTTCCCCAGCTCACGACGACGAGCCACGGAAATGCACTCGACCGGTACGTGAACCGCACGGTGTTCCGCCCCGCGCCAACCGGCACGGCCCGATACACGAACGCCGCACCGCTGACGTCTTCCGGTCGCCCGTTGACCGTCGCCCGCCAGCCGCGGGCCCACCGGTCCGTCACCAGCAGCCACCCGGGCTCGGGCGCGGTCACCGCCAGCGCCAATTCGTTAGGCGTGTACGCCAGGAGCTCGGCGGCGACGCGGCGCGCGGCCGGCTGAGCGCGCACGCGCATCTCGAGCGCCGCTTGCCCCACAGCGTTGCCCGCGCCCGGCGCGACCGGCTTCAGCATGTCCGTGCGCCGGTGCACGACGATCACGGGAGCGCCGGCGGCGCGTGCGGCGCGGATGAATATCGCGACCGCCGAGTCGGTTCGCGGCACTTCCGCGGCACTCGGCGAGAACCAGATGCGGTCGCGACCGGCCGCCATGGCCCGCGTCGTCGAGTCCTCGAGGAGGCGATGGTAGGTGGTGTTCTTGAACGGCGAATCGCCATGCTGTACCGGGACCTTGGTGATCATCTGGTCGTTCTTGTCGCACCACCGTGTCGGGTCCCAGTCGGCGCACGACGCGCCACGCCGCTCGAGCCGCTGCGGCGCGAGGTCGAGCGAGGTGTCGTGCCGACGATCCAGTTCACGCCAGCGCGCGACCTGAGCCTCGGTGTCGAACATGATTTGGCGCGACATGAGGCTCGTCGCGATCGCGTCGGCGGCGGCCACCAGCATCAGGAATGCGGGCGTGAGAGCCGCCGTTACATGCAGCGATGAGCCGCGGCGCAAGAGCAAAACGGCCAGCCCTGCTGGGCCCAGCCACATCGCGACGATCAACGGCGCCAGGCGGCCGGACGTGAGGTGGCGAATTCCGTACAGAAAGCTCTCGTGCGCGATCGTGGCGATCAACGCGCCCGCGAAGGCCGCTACGGCGAACAGACGGAGGCGCCGGGCATCCTTCGCCTCGAGCGCGAGCGCGAGCTCACGTGTCCCGAGCAGAGCGAGCACTGAACCCGAGATGATGTAGAACAGCCGAAACACGGCCGAGTGGCGGAAATAGCGAATCGGGTAGAACCAATCATAGAGCCAGCCGTCGAACGGAAGCGTTTCGCCCATGGCACAGGCGAGACTGAGCACCGCCAGCGCGGCAATCCACCACCGCCACCAGTCCCGGGGATGCACGAGAAGGGCGAACAGCGCCATGACCGGGATGAGCACGCCGGCGTACACACTCACCATCGACACGTCAGAGCGCGGCCAGATCACGCCCCCGAGAATGAGCTTCGAGCGCGGGGGATACGCGCTCGCGATCGTCGCGAGCGCGCCGGGCGGGAACTCGTCGCTCACGGCCTCGGCTCTTGGCAGAGGGCCGGATCGCGAGTGAACGCCCGCTCCGTCGCGCAGCGTGGACGTGTACGTGGGCGAGAGGACGAGGGCGCCAACAATGCCCATCGTGGCGAGCACGCCGACGGCAGGAAGCAAACCTGATCGCCGCTTGCCATGCAGCGTCCGCGTGGCGCGCTGCGTGGAGGACGGAATCCCGTTAGGCAGCGTGTCCTCGGGCGTTGTCGATCCGAACAGGACGCGCCCCAACGTCCAGAGCGCCGCGTAACAGCCACCGAGAATGATGATCGACGGATGACCGGCGAGTGCGCCGAGCCCCCAGAGCGCGCCAGCCTGCGCCGCGGCTGTCTTCGAGCGCCTGGCGAGGGCGACGTCCAGCCGCCAGAGCACGAGCGGCACGAAGGAGAAGGCGACTACCCAGGATGTGTGTTCCGCGTTGCCGGTATAGACACCACAGAACAGGAAGCCGAGCGCGACCGCACATGCTCCCCACCGCGGCGCGCCGAGGTGCCTGCCGAGCGCCAGGACGCCCACGCCGCCTAACGCCCACGAGAGCAGCCAGTAGGCGATGAACGTCGACGATCGGCCGCCGCCGAGGAAGCCGAGCGTGACGACGATCGGCGAGTACGCGCCGGCCTGAGGCTCCCCATCGAGCGGTTGGCCGGCGTCAGTCCACGGGTCCCAGCGCACCAGCTGGCCGGCGCGTGCGTGGTCGGCGACCAGGACGAAGTATGGAAAGGCCTGGTTCCCCGCGTCCCAGATGGCGACGGCCCGACCGCGCCGCAGTGGGTCGTTGACGCCGAGGAATACCACGAGGACGACGAGAGGCCAACTCAGTCGCCGAACCCAGCCGACCAACCTCGATCTCAGCGATGGCTCCGGCGAACGCGCGGCTGTCATGCTGCCCGTGGGCGGAAGGGTTCAATCAGCCAAACGACATGCTCTCAACAGGTTGATGCGGTGAGAGGCGGGTGACGGGTCTCCGCTAGTCTGTCGCGCGATTTCGTGATCCACCACCTCACACAACCCGACGAAGTACAACAATGATGCACACATCACTCCACGCGGCCCGGCCGACGCGGCGCGCGCGCGTACAAACCGCCTTTACGATGATATTGGTCGCAGCTCTCGCGGTCGGCGCTGCCGGATGCGGCGGCACGGACTCGAGCACCGGTCCCACAACCCCGACGAACGTCACCGGAGACTACGACCTCGCGACAATCCAGACGGAACCGCTTCCCGCGACGGTCTATGATGGCCCCTTCGGCTATCCGGGCGTGGAGGGCTACCACGAGTCATACGTTATCACGGTCACGGGTGGTGGGATCACCCTCGAGGACGGTGGTTACTATCACATGCTGCTCGTCTACACGGCGGACATGGACGGCGAGCCGTACTCCCTCTTCCTGCTGGAAACAGGCACGTACGAGATCAACGGAAGTCGGATCGTCCTCACGAGCGACTACGGGGACGAGTCGCAGGGTACCGTGCGGGACGGCGAGGTCTCGATCCAGATGACCATCGCCGGAGAGCCAACCAAGCCCTATCTGTTCCGCAGGTAGCGGGGTCCGCTTCTGGGGCCACGGAGACGAGCGCCACCAGGTTAGGGCGCTCGTCGCTCGATGGGGGATGGGGGATGGGGGATGAGCGTAGAGAGCGAGAACCCTCGGGAGGCCTCACACTGCGTGACTGACATCCCGAAGGTGTCCGACGTTAACCCTCATCCCTCATCCCTCATCCCTCATCCCTCATCCCTCATCCCTCATCCCTCATCCCTCATCCCGATGCTGTCGCCGTCGGCCTAACGAACTGCTCGAGCCCCACCCCGAGGAGCAGCGTCGC
>DASUGD010000293.1:0-10567 GCA_036274195.1 Gemmatimonadaceae bacterium
AATGCCGCGTGAGGAGTCTGACCCTTTCCGAATCATTTCACCTCGAGGATGACCGTCTGCACATCCTCCCTCCGTGACGACGTCCCAACCATGATCTCGAACTCGCCAGGCTCCACTACATTGTTCATGTCGATGTCGTAGAACGCCAGCGACTCGGGCGTAATGTCGAGTGACACCGTGGTCGTCGCGCCGGCATCAAGCCAGACCTTCACGAACCCCTTGAGCTCCCTGACCGGCCGCGTCACCGAGCTCACACGGTCGCGGATGTACATCTGAACGACCTCGGTCCCGGCACGCTGGCCCGTGTTCGTCACCGTCGCCGTTACACGCGTGGACTCCGAGCGCCCGATCACCGGTCGCTCCAGCCTAACGTCGGTCAGGCGGAACGTCGTGTAGCTCAACCCGAAGCCGAACGCGTAGAGCGGCGACACGTCGTCGAACAGGTATCCGCGCCGCGCCGAGGGCTTGTGGTTGTAGAATGCCGGTAGGTGACCGGCCGATCGGGGAACCGTGATCGGCAACTTCCCGCCCGGGTTGAAGTCCCCGAACAACACGTCGGCCACAGCCCGTCCAGTCTCCTGACCGAGGTACCAGCACTCGAGGATCGCCGGCACGTTCTCACTGACGAACGTGGCGGAGAGCGGACGGCCGTTGAACAGGAGCGCGACTACCGGCTTCCCCGTTGCCAGCATCGCCGCCACGAGCTCGTTCTGACGCCCGACGAGGTCGAGATTCGTGACATCACCCATGTGCTTGCGTGACCATGCCTCGCGTGATGTCTGCTCGTTGCCGCCAATGGCGAGCACGATCACGTCGGCCCTCGAGGCTACCCGCACGGCCTCGGCGATCTGACGGCGGTCTTCCTCCGGATCGCTCGGCGTCACCGTGTCGTCGGTCCACGATCCGCCGACGGTGATCTTGCAGCCTTCGCCGTAGAGGATTTCCGCGGCGCCGCCGACACGAGCCTTGATGCCGTCCAGCACCGTGATGTCGTACGGCGGGACACCACTGTAGCCGCCGAGGAGACTTCGATTGGCGTTAGGCCCGATCACCGCGATCGTTTTCAGTCGCGCCAGGTCGAGCGGAAGAAGGTTGCCGTCGTTCCTGAGCAGCGTGATCGTCTCGCGCGCTGACTGCAGTGCCAGCTGGCGATTGCGCTCCGACCCGACCACGCGCTCCGCGCGATCCGGGTCGACGTACGGGTCGTCGAACAACCCGAGACGGAACTTCCAGTACAGGAGCGGCGTGACGAGGTCGTCGAGCTCGGATTCCGCGAGAACACCCTCCCGCACGAGCTCCGTCAGGTGCAGGTAAGCGTTAGGCTCCGGCGCCTCGACGTTCACGCCCGCACGCACGGCGATCGCACACGACTCCTTCGTGTCCCGGGCGACGAAGTGGCCATGCGTGTCCGGCCGGTAGCCAAGCTCCCAGATCGCGTAGTAGTCGGAGATGGTGAATCCGTCGAAGCCCCACTCGCGTCGCAGCACGTCGCGCAGCAGCCATCGGTTCGCGTGCGACGGAACGCCGTCCACCTCGTTGTACGACGGCATGACGCTGATCGCACCGGCGTCGCGTACCGCGGAGTGAAACGGCCGAAGGAACACCTCGCGCAGCTCTCGCATCGAGACGTTCGCGGGCGCGCAGTTCTGTCCCGACTCCGGCTGTCCGTGTGCGACGAAGTGCTTGAGCGTGGCGATGACGCGGGACTTGTCCGCGAACGAGCGATCGCCCTGGAACCCTTTGACCGCGGCGACGCCCATGCGCGACACGAGATACGGATCCTCACCGAACGTCTCTTCGACACGCCCCCAACGAGCGTCGCGAGCGACGTCCACCACGGGAGTGAGGGCCTGATGCGCTCCCCGGGCTCGTGCCTCCTCGGCCGCCATCGTGTATAGTGACTCGACGAGCGCCGGGTTGAACGTGCCGGCAAGTCCGATGGGTTGCGGAAAGCTCGTGCCGCCGACGGCGGCGTGGCCGTGGAGGCATTCCTCGTGGAAGATGACGGGGATCCCTAGCCGGCTCTCCTCGACGAAGAATCGCTGGATGGCGTTCGTGAGCTCGGCCATCGCGCGCGGGTCGCGGCCCTTTTCCGGTTCGTGGCCGCTCGAGCCGGCGTCGCTTGGACGTCCGACCTGGCCAATCCCGTTCCCGTGCCCGAACGCGCGCCGCGCTTTCTCGAGATCGAAGGCGCCATTCGGGTCGACGAGCGTTTCCGCCTTTTTCTGCCAGACGCACATCATCTGCGCCGCCTTCTCCTCGAGCGTCATGCGCGCGAGCAGGTCCGCGACGCGCTGCTCGGTCGGGAGCGAGGCGTTGCGGTACGGAGCGTTAGGCGGCGGTGCGACGTTGGCGGTCATGTCTGGGGACCAGGGACTGGGGACTCGGCCGGGATGCTCATACTGCAGAGAAATGCTGCGCTGCGCTAATGGCTTCCCGGCCGAGTCCCCAGACCCCAGTCTCCGGTGTTCCCAGTCCCCAGTCCGGCCATGAGTCGCAGAAGGTTGTCCTGCGTCGCCTGGCTTTGCGGGACCTCGCCGACCATCCGGCCGGCTCTGAGCACGAGGATGCGCTGCGAGAGGGTCAGGACTTCCGGCAGCTCGCTCGAGATGAGGAGGATCCCGGCGCCCTGGTTCGCGAGCTCACCGATCAGTGCATGGATCTCCGCCTTCGCTCCAACGTCGACGCCGCGCGTCGGCTCGTCGAGGATGAGCACCCGCGAGGCGGCGGCGAGCCACCGTGCGAGGACGATCTTCTGCTGGTTCCCTCCCGACAGCCCCGCCACGACCGTGTCGAGGGACGGTGCGCGAACGCGCAGCCGGTCGAAGAACTCCTTCGCCACGCGCCGCTCCTCGCGCTGGCGCAGCCAACCGAACCGGGCGAGCCGCTTCAGGATCGCGAGCGAGAGGTTGTGCACGCCACTCTCCTGCGGCACGAGCCCCTGCCGCTTCCGGTCCTCCGGCACCAGCCCGATACCTAACGCGATTGCCTCCGCTGGCGTGGCCACGCGGGCGGGTTGTCCGCCAATCACGATGGTCCCGCGGCGGACCGGATCGAGCCCGAACAGCGCCTGCGCGAGCTCCGACCGGCCAGCTCCCACGAGCCCCGCAATACCCAACACTTCGCCGGCGCGGAGCGAGAACGACACGTCCTCGAATTTCCCGGGCGACGACAGCCCTTCGGCCCGGAGCAGCTCATCGCCGACGACGACACTCTCGCGGCGCGAGACATACTCGGCCAGCGGGCGTCCGATCATCATCTGGACCAGCTCGTGCTCGGACAGGCCGGCGATCGGCCGCGTGCCGACGTGCTGGCCGTCGCGCAGCACGCTCACCGTGTCGCACAGCTTGAAGACTTCGGGCATCCGATGCGACACGTAGATGCACGCCACGCCGCGTTGCTTGAGGCGTCCGATCAGCTCGTACAGGCGATCCGACTCGACCTGACTGAGACTGCTCGTGGGCTCGTCGAAGATGATGATCTTCGCGCCGCCGCTCACCGCCATCGCGATCTGCACCATCTGCTGCTGCGCGATCGTGAGCGAGCCCACGGGGCGCCAGACGTCGAGCGTCGTTCCGATCTCGGCGAGCATGGCGGTGGCTCGCGACGCCATGGCGTCACGATCGAGCAGCCCGCCGCGCGATGGCAGCGACCCGAGGCACAGATTCTCGGCCACCGACAGGTTCTCGCAGAACGCGAGCTCCTGGTGCACCATGCCCACGCCCGCGGCCAGCGCATCGCGCGGGCTCTCGAACTGCACCTCGCGGCCGTGAATGAACACGCGGCCCGCATCGGGCGTGTGGATGCCCGCGAGAATTTTCCCCAGCGTGCTCTTGCCCGCACCATTCTCCCCACATAACGCGTGACACGACCCCGCGGCGATTTCCAGCGACACATCGGTGAGTGCCTGCACGCCCGGGAATCGCCGGGTGATCTTCTCGAAGCGGACCGCGGGTTCGGTCATGCGACGCGTGCGCTCTTATCTCTTGAGGTACTCGTCAGGCACGTCGGTGAATCCCCACGCCTTGAGCTGGCGCGCCCATTCGCCGAGGTTGTCTTTCGTGACGCGGACGAGCTCCATGGGGATGATGGCCGGCACGTCCTTTTTGTCGATGACCTTGTCGACGATCGTGCTCACGCCAACGTAGCCCCACTGGTACACGGACTGCGCCAGCAGCACCGGCGCGATGCCCTTGTCGATGTACACGAGCTCCGAGCCTAACGCGTCCACCGATGCGATCTTGATCCGCTTCGGGTCGAGGTCGTTGACGAGCGAGGGAGTGAACAGCGCCCAGCCACCGATCATCGCCCAGCCCTGGATGTCGGGGTACGCATTGCCCACACGGACGACTTCCGCGGCGGCGTCCTGTGGGGTCTCGATGTGGTTGAACGTCCCGAGAATCTGAATGCCCGGCGTCTTCTTGGCTTCGTCCTTCACGCCCTGTACCCGGCGCTGCAGGTTCGGCGCGTTCTGGTTGCCGGCGAGGATCCCGATCTTGCCCTTGCCGTTCATGAGCTTCGCGAGCTCGGACATCACCTGGCGACCGGTCTTTTCGTCATCGACGCCGTAGAACGCGAATCGCTTCGAGTCGGGCGCGTCGCTGTCGAACGTCATCACGGGCACTCCGCGGCCGACCGCGTCGTTGATGGCGCCGGTGACTTTGCCCGCGTCTGAACAGGAGATGAGGATCGCGTCGGCGCCGTCGTTCACGGCTTGCTGGATGCGCTGCGCCTGGACCTGTCCGTCCTCCTGCGGCGGGGTCAGCCAGTTGACGCGAATCTCCTTGCCCGTCTTGGCCGACAGCTCCTTGGCCGCCGCCTCCGCGCCGGTACGTGCGGCGAGGAACACCGGGTTGGTGGAGCTCTTCGCGATCATGGCGATCGTGAAGGTGTTGCCGTTCGCTTTCGGCGTGGCGGCCGCTGTCTGCGTATCGGCCGTCTTCTCCGAACCGCCTCCACCACACGCTGCGACGATTGCGAGTGCCCACACGGCGAACGCCGATCGACTCATTCGATTCCTCATGTCAGGTCCTCGTTGAAAGCTCGTACCCCTCTCCCCGCAGCCCCGCACCCATCCGAACGCGTGCCATCTCGCGCCACCGTATGCATCCCATCGTCGGCACACAAGCGGAACAGCAAGGCCTAACGCAGATTTCGAACATCGATTCCGCGGATGTTCGCGGATTTGCTCCGTGCGCAGTGACGGCTCCGACGGCACGGCCGGGCTCTCATTTTCTTTGTTCAACGGCCTCGGGGACGCCCATACGTCCCGGGGCAGTTCGCAAAGAATCACGGCTCGTTGCGATAACGCCACCCTCCTATCCATGGAGCAATCTGCGAAATCCGTGAAATCGCCGGTAAAATCAGCGTTAGGTCCTGCCGTTGCTCTCCCTATCTGGATGCCTGGATCGCGAACCCCAGCCACTGGTCAAGCCGCGCGCGCCCGCTCAGCCGCACGACTCAATCTGCGTGCGGTCAAACGAGTACTCCATTGGTCCACCACCACCGCAATCACGATCGCACAGCCGATCACGATCCACTCGTAGTTCTGGTCGAAGTGCAGCGTCCGAATCGACTGCCGAATGAGGACGATCAATAGTGCGCCGAGCATCGCGCCGAGCGCACTCCCCTTGCCGCCAAGCAGACTCGCGCCACCTACTACCGCCGACGCGATCACGTAGAGCTCGTAGCCCTGCGCGTCGCCGGACGAGACCGAGCCGTAGAAGCTGCCGCCGAGGAACGCGGCCAGCCCCGCGGTGAGCCCCGACACCGCGAAGACGCCAATCTGAATTCGCGAGAGCGACAGCCCCGCGAACCGGCTCGCTTCGAGATTGCCGCCGAACGCGAAGATCCGACGGCCCATCGTCGTTCGTGTCAGGTAGATGATCCCCAGCACGGTCAACACGATCATGGAGAGCATGGGGACCGGATACAACCCTCCACCCAGGCCTAACGATGCCTTCGACACGGCGGTGAGCGACGACGGCACGAGGATACTCTCGGCCTTGGTGGCCACGAAAGCAATGCCGCGCAGCACCCACATGGTGCCGAGCGTGACGATGAACGGGTGGACGCGAAGCCCGACGACGAGCGCGCCATTCAGTATGCCGCACGCGAGCCCGACGCCGAGCGACACGAGGAGAGCGAGCAGAGTCGTAGCGGCGGGCCCCATGGGCCCGGCGCCACGGAGAAAGAGCGCCATGGCCACGCCGGACAGCGCGTAGATCGACCCGACCGACAGGTCGATGCCGCCGGAGATGATCACGATCGTCGCGCCGATCGCCATGATCGCGAAGAAGCTCGCGTCGGTCATGGTCTGAATCAGCGTGTACGAGTTCCAGAAGTTGTTCACCACCTGTCCGGTCTGCCGGTCGGGGTGCGACCCGGCGAGCGCGGTCAGCGTGATGGTGACTATGGCGAGGACGAGAATGAGTCCGATTTCCTGTGACGCGAACAGACGTCGAACAACGTGGCGCATCTACTCAGGGTGACAGGGCGGCGCGGTAGGATTCGCGGAACCGGTCGTACGCGACTTGGTAGTCTCCGTGCGCCCGCGAATCTGGATGCCCGGCGCCGCGTCGGGTAAGGGTTGCCCGCGCCGCGGATGCGACATCCGGAAAGGCACCGGCCCCGACCGCCGCCAGCAGCGCGGCTCCGTATGCCGGACCCTCCTCCCGGTTCACCGTGCTGACCGGGACGCCGTACACATCCGCCTGCAGCTGGCGAATGAAGGAGCTCTTTGCACCACCGCCGGTGAGCAGCAGCTGGCTGGGCGACAGGCCCAGCTCCTGGAGGATCGACAGCGAGTCGCGGAGGGCGAAGGCGATGCCCTCGAGTACTGCGCGCGTCATGTGCGCTCGCGAATGGGCGAGACTCAGCCCGAGAAACGCACCGCGCGCCGACGCGTTCCGATGCGGGGTCCGTTCACCCTGGAGGTACGGCAGGAAGGTCACTCCTTCGGCCCCCGGTGGAACGCTTGCCGCTTCGGCATCGAGCATCGCGTCGACGCCAGGCGAGCCAGCGAGCTCCCGCGCGAACTGGTCGCGGTACCAGGCGAATGCGCCTCCGGCCGAGAGCACCACGCCCATGACGTACCAGGTGCCGGGCACCACGTGGCAGAACGTATGGGCGCGAAGCGCGGGGTCCACCAGCGGCTTCGCCGTCGGCGCGAGGACTGTTCCGGAAGTGCCCCAGCTCGCAACGGCCTCACCGGGCGTGATCACGCCGACTCCTGCGGCGCCGCAGGCGTTGTCCGCGCCACCGCCAATCACCGGCGTCCCACCGCGAAGGCCGGTGGCGGATGCCGCTTCCGCGGTCACACGCCCAAGCACCTCGGACGAGCCGCCGACATCGGGCAACAGGGTGCGAGGCACATCCACGGCCGCCAGGATCTCGTCGCTCCACTCGAGCCGTGCCGGGTCGAACATCAGCGTGCCGGACGCGTCCGACGGCTCGCAGGCGAGCGCATCCGTTAGGCGATAGCGGATGAAGTCCTTCGCCAGGAGGATGGTGGCGACGCGGGCGTACGCGTCCGGCTCGTGCGCGCGCAGCCACAGGACTTTCGGGAGGGTGAACCCCTCGAGCGCCGGGTTCCGCACCCAGTCGCGCAGCCGCTCCTCGCCGCCGGCGCGTCGGGTGATCTCGGCGCATTCGTCCGTCGTGCGGCCGTCGCACCAGAGCAGTGCCGGCCTAACGACGTGGCCTGCCCGGTCGAGGAACACGGACGAATGCATCTGCCCTGATATGCCGACCGCCGCGACTCGGAGCTCGGGCTGCTGCGTGAGCACGCCACGGATCGACTGCACCGCCGCGCTCCACCAGTCGTCCGGGTGCTGCTCGGCCCATCCTGGCCGAGGCGTGGAGAGCGTGAGCGGCGTGGTCGTCGCGGCCACGACATCGCCGTTGGCGGCGACGAGAATCGCCTTGACGCCGCTCGTCCCGATGTCGAGCCCCAGGTAAACAGGGTCGGCCACGTCAGCGGACCCCGAGCAGCAGTTCCATCGTCAACTGATCGAGCCGCTCGTACGCGTAACCTCGACCGCGCAGCGCGGTGAGGTCGAACGGCTGGTCCTTGATGCGACGTGCGGCGTCAGGTGAGAATCTGAAGCGATCGCCAGCCTTCGCACCGCGCTCGCGCAGCTCGCCGAGCAGGGCCTGGATTTCCGAGTCGGCGTTGAAGCGCGCGACCTTCTCCGTGAGGATGAGGTACGTACGCATGCTGCCGTGCGCGAAATCCCACACGCCTGCCTCGTCTTCGGTTCGATAGGCATGACTATCGAAGTGCCGCATGCCCTGCCAGCCCGAGTCCTCGAGCAGCTTCACGAGGAAGAACGCCGCCTTGGGGTCCTCGCTGCCGAACCGGAGGTCCTGGTCGAAGCGACCGGGCTTCTGCGCGTTCAGGTCGATGTGAAAGAGCTTGCCCGCCTCGAGCGCCTGCGCGACCGCGTGTGAGAAGTCGAGCCCCGGCATCGTGTCGTGCGCGACCTCGGGGTTGAGGCCCACCATGTCCGGATGGTCGAGCGTGTAGATGAAGGCGAGCATGTGGCCGACGGTCGGCAGGAAGATGTCGCCGCGCGGCTCGTTAGGCTTGGGCTCGAGCGCAAACCGCAGGTCGTACCCCTGCGCCCGCACGTATTCGCAGAGAAAGTTGATGGCGTCCCGGAACCACTTGATGGCCTCCTGCGGGTCCTTCGCGGCATTGGTCTCGACGCCTTCACGCCCGCCCCAGAACACGTAGGTCGTCGCGCCGAGCTCCACGCCGAGGTCGATCGCCCGCATCGTCTTCTGCAGCGCATAGGTGCGCACCTGCCGGTCGTTGCTGGTGAACGCGCCGTCGCGGAACACGGGATCGCCGAACAGGTTCGTCGTTGCCATCGGGACCTTCACGCCCGATTGCGCGAGCGCGGCCTTGAACTCGCGCACGATCCGGTCGCGATCGGATGGCGACGCGTCGCGGGCGACGAGGTCGTTGTCGTGCAGGTTCACGCCATACGCCCCCAGCTCGCCGAGCTTCTGAACGATGCGGTTCGGGTCGATCGCGGGCCTAACGGGGTCGCCAAATGGGTCGCGCCCGATATTGCCGACGGTCCACAGGCCGAACGTGAAGTGGTGTTCGGGGCGGGGCGTGTAGGGGTCCGGAGGAGTCATCGGCTATTCGTGGTTTCGGGATCGGGATCGGGAAGCTGAATCTGTTGACCACCGAGGTCACGGAGGTCACGGAGAACGCCAAGGGCACCATTTGAACCGCGGCGGTCGCAGAGGACGCCGAGAATGACCGTCACGTTAGGCGGACCGCATATCCGCCGCGTTCTCTGCGACCTCCGCGGTTCATTCTGCTCTCCCGTGACCTCCGTGGCCTCCGTGGTCAATCATTTGCCTGACTAGCCTAGATGCCGGGACAGCGCGGCTTGCGTGGATCCGACGGACATCGAAGCTGTTCGTAGTACACCAGCGCATGCTCGGGCTGTTCGTAGCCCGCCGGAATAGGCAGGCGCGAAAAGGTCTGGAAATACGTCACCGCGACCTCTGCGTCTCTGCGGTTCATTCTTTTTCTCCGTGACTTCTGTGGCCTCTGTGGTTCATCGTTTGCCTAACTACGGTAGTAACGTGTGCACGACACTAATGCGTCATGATATCGGCCTCTTCCCTCAAACACCACTGAACGCGCTGAAGCCGCCATCCACAGGGAGGACCACGCCAGTCACGAACGACGCGGCATCGCTACAGAGGTACTGGACGGCGGCATTGAGCTCGTCGGGCCGGCCGAATCTGCCCATTGGAGTATGCGCAATGATAGTGAGCGCACGAGTCGTGAACGACCCGTCCGCGTTGAGCAGCACGGCGCGATTCTGGTCGGCGATGAAGAACCCGGGCGCGATCGCGTTGACGCGCACGCCTTCGCCGTACCTCCGCGCCATGTCGACCGCCATCCAGCGAGTGAAGCTGTCGACGCCAGCCTTCGCGATGGCGTAGCCGAGGGTTCCGCTGATCGCGCGATCGGCGGCCATGGACGAGATGTTGAGGATGACCCCCGATCGCCGTCGACCCATGGCCTCGCCGAAGCACAGGGATGGGCGGACGGTACCCTGGAGATTGAGCCGGATGACTTCCTCGAAGGCGTCGGTGGGGACGTCGAACACCGGCCGGTCATCGCTGCGAGCGCGGGCGACGTTGCCACCAGCCGCGTTCACCAGGATGTCGACGCGGCCCCATTCGCCAAGCAGCTCATCGCGGGCGGCGGAGAGCTGCGCTTCGTCGATGACGTCGGCGATGAGCACCCGCGCGTCACCACCGGCGTTCTTCAGCGCTTCCACCTTTCGCTCGGCCGAGTCGCGCCGGCGGCCGAGGATGGCAACGCGCGCGCCGGCGGCGGCGAGCCCCGACGCGATGCTCCCGCCGAGGACGCCGTACCCTCCGGTGACCACGGCGACCTTGCCGGCGAGCGAGAACGGGTTGGGCTGTGGGGTCATAGGGGAAATTGGGGTCGGAGTCGTATTTCATCATTCCCACGCGGCCGCGTGGGAATGATGAAATACGACTCCGACCCCAATTTCCCCTATGACCCCAC
>DASUGD010000294.1:0-15855 GCA_036274195.1 Gemmatimonadaceae bacterium
GCGTTGGAATGATGCCTTAGGACTCTGACCCCCCTGCTGGCGCATTCCAACGCGACTGCGTTGGAATGATGAAATTCGACTCTGACCCCCCCCTTTGATCCGCGACCCAGGCGGTCCACTTTCCCCGCATGACCAGCGATCCACGTTTCGACCTGTCGGGGCGAGTGGCCGTCATCACCGGAGCGACCCGCGGCATCGGCCGCGCGATAGCGTTTCAGCTCGGCCGCGCCGGCGCCGCCGTCGTCATCAGCAGCCGCAAGCCGGACGCGGTGTCCGAGACCGTGAAGGCACTCGAGGCCGAGCGCATAACGACGCTGGGTTTCCCGGCGAACGTCGGGCGCCTCGACGAGGCGCGTGCGCTGATCGCTCACGCGACGAGCGAGCTCGGAGGCATCGACATCCTCGTCAACAACGCCGCGGTGAGCCCGCTCTACGGCCCGTTGACATCGATGACCGAGAGCGCCTTCGACAAGATCATGGCGGTGAACGTCAAGGCCCCGCTCGAGCTGGCGTGTCGCGCGCTGCCGAGCATGGCGGCGCGGGGCGGGGGGGCGATCGTGAACATGTCGAGCGTCGATGGGCTGAGGCCCGACCACGACCTCGCGGTCTACAGCGCCAGCAAGGCCGCGCTCATCTCGCTCACCAAGGCGATGGCGCTCGAGTGGGGCGCACAGAACGTGCGCGCCAACGCGATCTGCCCGGGGCTGATCAAGACCGACTTCAGCGCCCCGATGTGGAGGGACAACTCGGGCGTGGCCGCACAGCTCGCGCGGCAGCCGCTGCCGCGCCTCGGCACACCCGAGGACGTCGCGGGACTCGCGCTGTTTCTGGCGTCGGATGCCGGAAGCTACTGCACCGGCGGGGTGTACGTGGTCGACGGCGGCTGGATGACGTAACCGGCGTAGGCCGCAGCGGATCAGCGTTAGGCGGCGACCTCGAAGATCCCGGCGGCGCCCATGCCGCCGCCCACGCACATCGTGACGAGCCCGCGCCCGCCCCCGCGCCGCTTGAGCTCATGAACGAGCTGGGTGGTCAGCTTGGCGCCCGTCGCGCCGAGCGGGTGGCCGAGCGCGATCGCGCCGCCGTTCACGTTCACGCGGTCTTCCGGCATGCCGAGCTCGCGCATCGAGGCCAGGATCTGCGACGCGAACGCCTCGTTGAACTCGATGAGGTCGATGTCGGACAGCGACATCCCGGCGAGGCGCAGGGCCTTGGGCACGGCCTTGATCGGGCCGACGCCCATGATGTCGGGCTCGACGCCGGCCGCCGCAAAGGTCACGAACCGCGCCAGCGGCGTGACGCCTAACGCCTCGGCGCGGGCGCGCTGCATGACGACGAGCGCCGCGGCGCCGTCGGAGTACGGGCTCGCGTTGCCCGCCGTCACCGTGCCGCCGACCTTGAACGCTGGCTGGAGCTTCGCGAGCTTCTCGGCGGTCGTGTCGGCGCGCACGAGCTCGTCGCGGCCGAACTCGACCTGTTCCGCGACTCCCTGTCCGTTCACGCGCTCCGCCCGGATCGGGACGATCTGGTCGCCGAAGCGGCCGGCCTGCCACGCGCGCGCGGCCTTCTCGTGACTGCCTAACGCCCACGCATCCTGGTCGGCACGGCTCACCTGCCACCGCTCCGCCACGCGCTCGGCGGTGAATCCCATCCCGATGTACGACTCCGTCATGGCCGGGTTGAGGCGCGTGTGGAATCCCGACATGGGGACCTGACTCATCATCTCGACGCCGCCGGCCACGACGGTTTCGGCCATGCCGCTCATGATGGCCTGAGCCGCCATCGCGACGGTCTGAAGACCGGACGAGCAGAACCGATTGATCGTCGTCGCCGGCACCTCGACGGGAAAGCCGGCCCGCAGCACCGATAATCGCGCGACATTCAACCCCTGCGATGCCTCGGGCATGGCACAGCCCCAGAGCACATCGTCGATGTCACTCGGGGCGATCCCGGCGCGGCTCACCGCTGCCTTCAGCACCTCGGCGGAGAGATCGACAGGGTGGACGTTCGCGAGAGAGCCATCCTTCTTGCCGCGACCGACGGCGGTGCGGACGGCCGAGATGATAACGGCGTCGTTAGGAGCCATGATTGAACCTGAAGGTGTCCCGCGTGAAAGCTAATCTCCGGTCGTCGTCCCGAGCCCGGTCGCCATTCCTCGCCTCCGCGCCTGCGGCGCTCGGCTCGGCTTGACACGCTTCTCGCCGTTTCCGGTTTCCGGTTTCCGGTTTCCGGTCTCCGGTCTCCGGTCTCCGGTCTCCGGTTTCCCGTTTCCCGTTTCCCGTTTCCCGTTTCCCGTTTCCCTCATCCCCCATCCCGCATCAGTCGCCGTCGCCTAATTTCTCAACGGCTTCCCCGTCTTCAGGATGTGCTCGATCCTCTGCTGCGTCTCCTTCGTTCCAAGCAGCGACAGGAACGCCTCGCGCTCCAGGTCCAGCACGTCCTGCTCGGAGACCTCGCGCGGCGGGCCATCGCCGCCCGCGAGCACGCGCGCGAGCGCGCGGCCGATGCGGACATCGTGATCACTGGCCTGTCCGCCTTCATGCATCGCCCAGATCGCGTACTCGAGGTTGCCGATCGCCTCCCGCCCGAGAGCGCGAATGCGACGCGGTGGCGGTGCGACGTAGTCGCGCGCGATATCGAGAACCCGAGCCTTTGCGTCCCCCAGCAGGTGATCCCGATTCATCGAGATACGGTCGCCGTCGCGGAGGAACCCGAGCTTCCGCGCGTCGAGCGCGCTCGTGCTCGTCGTCGCCATCGCGATCATCTTGAACGCGCGCTTGACCGCCTCGAACGGGTCAGCCTCCTCGTAGGCCGCGATCTCCTCGCTGAAGCGGAAGAGCAGTTCCTTCGTGCCGCCGCCCGCGGGGATGAGCCCCACGCCAACCTCCACCAGACCGACGTACAGCTCGGCGTGCGCCTGGACCCGCGACGCGTGAAGCACCATCTCGGCCCCGCCGCCAAGCGTTAGGCCGAACGGTGCCACGACCACGGGAAAGGGTTTCTTGCGAAGCGACGTCACGAGCCGCTGGAACGACTCCACGCCGGTTTCCAGCGCTTTCCAGTCACCCGCCGCTGCCTGACGAAGCACGAGGGCGAGATCGGCCCCCGCGGTAAACGTGCGTGGATCGTCGTTCCCGATGATGAGACCCGTATGCCTCCCGCGGTCGGCTCGATCCAGTGCCGCGTCCAGCATCTGCAGCACGCCTTCACCGAGCGAGTTCGCCTTGCTGCGGAACTCGAGCAGCAGCACGCCCTCGCCGACGTCGTAGAGCGCGGCATCCGGCGACTGCTCAATGACCCGGTTGCGCAGGCGCAGCGCGTCGAGGCTCAGATGCCCCGCGAGCTCATCGACCGGCGAGTATTGGCCGACGAACGTCAGGTAGCGCTCACCGTTGCCTGGGCGTCGATAGAAGCTCTCCTGGGCCGTGCGGAGCAGTGGCGGTTCTCCGAGGCCGAGCGTGAGAAAACCGCCGCGAAGGAACTCGAGCCCGACCGCATCCATCTGCTTGAATGGCCCCGCCTCCCATCCATAGCCCCATTCCATCGCGCGATCGACCGACACGATGTCCGACGCGATCTCCGGAGTCTTCGTCAGCGTGTAATGACTTTCGGAGAGCAGCAGCTTGCGGAGGAACTCCGCGTGACGGCCACCCGCGGTGGTGAGCGCGTGCAGGCGATCGTTGAGCGGCAACCCCTGAATGAACTCGAGGTCCTTGAGCACCGGCTTCGTCGCGGGTGCATAGTCGCCGGTTTTCCAGTCGAGCGTGAGGATCTCCTTCCCGACTTTCTTGTAGAACCCCGCGCCGGTTTTTTCTCCGAGCCGCTTTTCCGCGACGAGTGTGCGTACCCAGTCCGGGAGGACGAAATCCTCACCGGTCGTCGCCGACAGGCCGGTCGCCACGTGGGCCAGCACATCCAGTCCCGAGATGTCGCCCGTGCGGAACGTTGCGGATTTGGGCCGGCCAATCAGCGGGCCGGTGAGCGCATCGACTTCGTCGATCGTTAGGTCGAGCTCCTGCATGAAGCGAATCGCGCGCAGAAACCCGTGAATGCCAAGACGGTTCGCGATGAAACCGGGCACGTCGCGCGCGATGACGATGCCCTTGCCCAGCAGCCGCTCGCCGAAGGCCCGGATGGCGGCAACGACTTCCGGGGCCGTTCGCTCGGTCGGTATGACCTCGAGCAGGTGGAGATAGCGCGGCGGGTTGAAGAAGTGCGTTCCGAGAAACCGACGACGAAACGGCTCCGTTCGCGACTCGACCAACGTGCGGATCGGGATCGCCGACGTATTCGTCGAAACGATAGCGGTGGCGTTGATGACGCGTTCGAGCTGTTCGAACAGCTGGCGCTTCGGCACCGGCTGTTCGATGATGGCTTCGATGATCCAGTTGCAGTCCGCCAGCAACATGAGATCGTCTGCCGTGTTGCCGACCGTGATGAGAGCGGCGCGCTCAGGCGCCATGAACTGCGGTGGCTTGCTTTTCAGCGCCCGTTGGACGCCGTTGCGGGCAGGGGCGTTCCTGTCCGTTTCCCCGGGGACGTCGAGTAGCACGACCGGGAAACCAGCCGATGCCGCGAGCGCGGCAATGCCCGATCCCATGGCGCCGGCGCCAATCACTCCAATCTTGCCGATCCGCATGTACGCTCCGAGGTCGAATCGCGGTAGCGCGTGATCCCGAGTACTGCCGCTCGCATCAGCGCGCCGAAAAGATCAGCACCCGAGCATCGAGACGGAAGGTGCGGGAGAACGGCTGTTGTTGCGCCTGTCGTTGTCACGTCGCACTTGTGTTGCGCGATGCACCCGGGAAATACTGCGATCGACACAACGACCCACGGACATCACATGTTGCTGACCGCCACCGCTGCCACGTTCGCGCTTGCCGCCATCACCGGCGGCGCATATCCGCGTGCCGATTCGCTCCTGGGGACCGGTGTGTCGCGCGCGCTCGCGACCGCGCGTGCAGCCCAGATTCGCGACGTGCGATACGCGCTCTCGTTCGACCTGACGGAGCGCGACTCTTCACGCGGAACGATGACGGCGCGCTTCCGTGTCACGAAGCCCGGCGATGTCATCCTCGACTTCCGCGGGCAGCGACTCGGCAAGGTCGAGGTGAACGGCGCGGTGCTGCTGTCGCCACAGTTCAACGGGGCGCACGTGAGCATCCCGGCGCAGTCCATCGTCACCGGCGAGAACGTCGTGACCATGGCGTTCGTCGCGAGGATCGCCGCGGCTGGCGCGAGCATCATTCGCTATCGCGACGCGACCGACGGAGCGGAATACCTGTACACGCTCCTCGTTCCGGCCGACGCCAATCAGCTCTTCCCGTGCTTCGATCAGCCGGATCTCAAGGCGAAGGTGTCGCTTCGCCTGCGCGCTCCCGCGAATTGGCGCGTGCTCGCGAACGGCCCGGAGACGTCATCGCGTGGTGCGGATGACGGATACGCGACGGAGCACGAGTTCGCGGAAACGGAGCCCATCAGCACCTACCTCATCGCGTTTGCCGCAGGTCCCTGGGCAACCGTGACATCGGCATCGAGCAAGCGGCCGATCACGATGTACGTGCGGAAGTCGCGCGCCGCGGAGGCGGAGGGAGACTCGATCATCATCGCGAACGACGTGGCGGCGCGGTGGCTCGAGGGCTACTTCGCCCGCCCGTTTCCCTTCAGGAAGCTCGACGTGCTGCTCGCGCCGGCGTTCCCGTTCGGCGGAATGGAACACCCGGGTGCGATCTTCTACAACGAGGACCGATTCATCTTCCGCGAGCGCCCCACACTCACACAGCGGCTGGGTCGGACGGCAACGATCTATCACGAGGTCGCGCATCAGTGGTTCGGCGACCTGGTGACAATGCGCTGGTTCGACGACCTCTGGCTCAAGGAGGGCTTCGCGACGTACATGGCGGCGAAGATGCAGGCCTCGCTCGACACCGCGTCGGGCGCATGGAAGTCGTTCTATCTGCGCAACAAGCCGCTGGCGTATGCCGTGGATGCGACGCGGGGCACGACCCCGGTGTGGCAGACGCTCGAGAATCTCGATCAGGCCAAGAGCAACTATGGCGCGATCGTGTACAACAAGGCGCCGTCGGTGCTCAAGCAGCTGGATTACCTCGTGGGGCCCGATGCGTTCCAGCGCGGACTGCAACGCTTTCTCGCCGCGCACGCGTACGGGAACGCGACGTGGCGCGACCTGCTGTCGGCCGTTGGGGCCGAGAGCCACCAATCGCTCGATCGCTGGGGCAGGGAGTACATCCTGCGACCCGGCATGCCCGTGATCGACCAGGCGGTCAGCGTGAGTGGCGACGGCCGGACGCGCCTCGTGCTTCGCCAGAGGCCCGCGCAAACGCTGTCGGGGACGGATCCCTGGCCCATCCGGACGAGCGTGATCGTCGGTCAGCCCGACGGTCGGCTCGTTAGGCTCCGCGTGACGCTCGATGCCGACAGCACCGTCGTCCCGCTGCCGCCGGGTACCGCACCGCCGACGTTCGCCTACGCGAATGCGGACGACTATGCGTACGCGCTGGTGCTGCCTGACGAGCGGACGGTCGAGTGGCTCGAGCAGAACATCTCGACCGTGAAGGACTCGTTCCTGCGGGCCATGCTCTGGGGCGCACTGTGGGACCTGGTGCGTGAAGCTCGGCTCGATCCGGCCCGATTCACCGCGCTCGCCTTGCGCGAGCTGCCCGCCGAGCCGGATGAGCAGGTCGTCGCTGGCGTGCTGGGACGCGTTGGCCGCGCGATCGTGGCATACCTGCCGGCGGAACGACGCGATTCAGGGCTGGCAAACGTGGAGAAGCTGTTGCGCCGCGGATCTGCCGATCCCGACCGCCCGTACGGGATACGGAAATCGTACCTCGATACGTACATCCGCGTGGCGGGGACGCCTGCCGCTCTCGCGCACCTCGATGCGCTGCTCGACAGCGCCGAGGCTGCCGGCGCTCCGCTCCGTGCGCCGACGCGCTGGGCCATCGTCACGGCGCTGATCGAGCGAGAGGCACCATCGGCCGAGCGGCGTCTCGAGCGCGAGACGCGCGCGGACTCCGGGTCGGAGGGCAAGCGCCGGGCATTCGTCGCCGGCGCCGCACGGCCCGGTGCGGAGACCAAGAGGGAGTACTTCCGCCGGTACTTCGCCGACGAGTCGCTCAACGAAGACTGGGTGACAGCGAGCCTCGATGCGTTCAACTCGGTACGCCAGTCCGAGCTGACCCGGCCCTATCTGATTCCGGCGCTCGACTCGCTACAGTGGATTCAGTCGAACCGCCGGATCTTCTTCCTCGGCTCGTGGCTCACGTCGTTCCTGGACGGCCAGACGAGCGCCGAATCGCTCGACGCGGTGGACCGATTCCTGAGCGACCACGCCGCTCTGCCGCGGGATCTCCGAGAGAAGATTCTTCAGGCGGAGGATGAGCTCGCGCGAACGGTACGGATCAGAGGGGCGACGCGGACGCGTTAGGGTTGGCCGTACGCGTCTCGTCTCCAGCCGATGCGCCGGTCCGCGCGAAGCTGGTCAGGCATTGGCAGAGGTCCCTCCGGCCCATCGGTGATCGACAGCGTCGCGATATCCGCCACGTCGCTCCGCACATCCGCGAGCACGGCAATGGGCGCAACGCGGGCACTCGGCGCCGCGTGTACCCAGTTCGTCAGCACGATCACGAACATCTGCTGGTCCGGGTCGATCCACAGCGACGTGCCCGTGTAGCCCGTGTGTCCGTAGGACCGCAGGCCCATGTAGAAGCCGCAGCTCCCGCCACCGACGCACATGTCCCAGCCGAGCGCGCGCGCACCGGGCCCGCGCTTGGTGAACCGGGCGACGGTCGTGTCGCTCACGATCCGTACGCCGTTGTACTTACCGCCGTTCAGCATCATCTGGGCGAACACCGCGAGGTCGCTCGCAGTCGCGAACAGTCCCGCGTGGCCGGCCACGCCGCCCAGCGCGAAGGCCATGTCATCGTGAACCTCGCCGCGGATCGGGTATCCACGCGACGGATAGTTTTCCGTCGGCGCGACCCGCGCGCGACGCCCCTTGCCGGGCAGGAACATCGTGTTCTGCAGCCCTAGCCGGCTATAGACGGTCCGCGCGACGAACCGGTCGAGCCGCTCGCCGGCTATTGCCTCGATCACGAACCCGAGCACATCCGCACCAACGTCCGAATACTCGGTGCGGGTTCCCGGCGGGACCTCGAGCGGCGTTTCGATGATCAGGCGGCGCGCCTGACGCGCGTTGTGCGCCGCCGCGAGACTGCGACCTGCCGGTAGACCCGAGCGGTGCATCAGCAGGTCGCGAACGGTCACGCGTCCCTTGTCGCCTCCGCGAAACTGCGGGAGATACCGTGAGACCGGGACGTCGAGCTTCAGCTTCCCTCGGTCATACAGCACCATCGCCGCGGCGCTCGTTGCGACGACCTTCGTCAACGACGCGAGATCGTACATCGTCGACTGCACCTGGACGGGCGGCATCCCCCATCCCCACTCCGCAGACCCATACCCCTTTTCCCACACGATCGCCCCGCGCCTCCCCACCACCACCGCGGCCCCCGGGAAGCCGCCGGCCATCAACCCCTGCTTCACCGCGCGGTCGATGAGCGCCAGTCGCGCGGTATCCATCCCCACCTGCGATGGAGGCCGATGGCGCAATACCGTGGTGTCGCCAAGCGCGAGGGCGGTGGCAAGCAGCGTGAGAATCATGATTGCGAGACGATCGACACCTCGTGGTCGTTCCAGGGCGCCCAGTCGGTGCCACGGCCGGGGTTGCTCGTGGTGCGAGCCACTGATTCAATTGAGCCTCGTACACACTCCCTTGCAATGCGCCCCAACGAAATCCAGATCACGAATCCCGACTGGGTCGCCAGCATGGTGGACTACTCCAGTCGCTACACCGATGACGACGCGAGAGTTCGCCTCGCCGTCCAGCTCGCCCGCGAAAACGTTCTTCGCGGAAGCGGTGGGCCGTTCGGTGCCGCCGTGTTCGACGAGACCGGCCGGCTGGTCGCCGTCGGCACGAACGGCGTCATGCGACTCAAGAACTCGAGCGCGCATGCCGAGATCGTCGCGCTCGCGATGGCTCAGGCAGCGGTGGGCAGCTTCACGCTTCAGAACGACGGCCAGCCGCGCCACGAGCTTTTCTCGTCGTGCGAGCCGTGCGCCATGTGCCTTGGCGCAACACTGTGGAGCGGCGTGACCCGCGTGGTGTTTTCAGCGACGCGCGAGGACGCGACGCGGTCGGGGTTCGACGAGGGGCCCGTCTTCGCCGACTCGTACCGCTACCTCGAGAATCGCGGCATCGCGATCGAACGTGGCCGCCTGCGCAGCGAGGGCGCGGCCGTTCTCAGGCTTTATGTCGAACGAGGAGGTCCGATCTACAACCCGTAACCGGATGAGCTCGGGCAGGGAACGTCTCTTGCCCCCTTCGGACCTGGCGAACTCCAGGAGAGCGTGCGCTTGCGGATGCTGATGCGTTTCATGACCGGCTTGGCGGTGATCGTCGCCATCGGTTGCTCGGTCAGCGAGGATCAGGAAAAGTCGATCGGCCAGGATGCCGCGGCGCAGGTGGAGCGTGAGGCACCGATGATCACTGCGCCGCAGGTGAGCGAGTATGTGACGCGCCTGGGCTCCGCGCTGGCGTCAAAGAGCGACGAGCGCCATCGCGAATGGCAGTTTCGCATCGTGGACGCCGAGGTGGTGAACGCGTTCGCGCTTCCCGGTGGATATGTCTATGTGAACCGAGGCCTCATCGAGCGCGCTGGCTCCGCCTCCGAGCTCGCCGGTGTACTGGGCCACGAGATCGCCCACGTGCTCCTCCGTCATTCGGCCCAGCAGATCGAGAAGGCACAGAAAACGAACCTTGGCGTGTCCGTCGTGTGCGGGCTGACGAACATTTGCTCCAGCAACGCCGCTCGCGTTGCGATCAACGTGGGCGGTGCCGCTCTGTTCGCGCGATTCAGCCGGCACGACGAGCTCCAGGCCGACTCGGCGGCGGTCGGCGTGCTGGTGCGAGCCGGGTACGATCCACAGGGCATTGTCACGATGTTCGCGAAGCTCCTGGAGACGCGGGAGCAACGCCCGGACCTCGTCGCCGGTTGGTTTGCGTCCCACCCGCTCGAGGAGGACCGAATCGTGGCGGTGACCCGAGTCATTCGATCCACGCCGGGCGCCGATTCACGGACCCTCGTCAAAGACGATCGCGCGTTTCACGAATTTCAGGCGCGAGTCCACGCCCTCCCGCCCTCCCCGCCGGCGCCCGCCCTGCCAGGGGGCTCGCCCTAACGCGCGGTACACTGCTGAGACACGGGTGGTCGATTCTGACAGGCTATGGACTCGTTCATTCCGGATGCTACCGGCCCGCACGCAGTGGACACCGCCGCCCGCAGCGCCTCGGCCTGAGTGTTTCCGGAGACCTTCGCGCAGTTCCGGCCACCGTTGAACTCGACGCACGCCTGGCAGTCGACACGCTGCGCCGACATCGTCGACCAGAGGAGAAATCCCGCGAAGATCGCCGCGATGATGAGGCCGATTACAGTTCCGCGTTTCATGACGCCAACATTGCTGGTGAGGGTGCGTTTCGCTACCGGGATGTCGTCGGTGCTCCCGCCTGCCAGTTTCCCGACTGCCCTCGTGGAATACTGAGGGTCTTCCAATCGGCCGAGCGGTAATGCTTGGCGAGCAGCACGATCTGTCCAACGTGCTGGGAGATGTGCGCCAGTCCGCGGTGCATCGCTGCCAATGCCGTCATCGCCTCCGCGCGAATGACTACGGTGGCGGTGAGGTCATCGGGTCGAAGCCCGGCGAACGTGTTCGTGAGCGCAAGCCAACCTTCGTTCCAGAGCGACATGATCGCGGCGCGCTGCGCGTTGGCGCCGACGATGAACTCGCCGTCGCGATTCCGCGTTGGCTTCTCACCATCGGTCGTGAGGAAATCGGTCCACCGCGACACGAGATTTCCTCCGATGTGTTTCACGAGGATGGCGATGCTGTTCGCCTCGGCATCGATTGTGCGAAAGAAGTCATCATCCGACACCTGGGCGAGCGCGCGCTCGGCCAGCTCCTCTTGGCGCTGGAAGGTGAGCAGCGTGTCGGCGAGGACTTGAGCGCCCAACGAGTCGGTGCTGGTCGACATTTGTCGGCTCCGGGTTGCGTGAAAATGAGATTGCGCCAATAAGTTTGCGTCCCAACCGATGTCACCTAGTGTCATATGTTGCGTCGTTTCATCGGGTTGGACGTTGACAAATAACGTTACGTGTGCAGCATGTGAAGGACGGAGCGATCCGTGGGAGCGTGCTCCGATCGGCGCGCCGGATCGAGTGCCCGAACGGCCCATCGCGAAAAGTCGAAGTGAAGATCGTCAGTAAGATCATGACGAACGGTGTTGGTTGCGATATCCATCACCAGCGGTCTGTTACGCGGAGTACCCGGGGCGTCACATGGGCTGCTCGTAGCCGATAGGCGTCCTTGTGCGAAAGTGCGCGACATCCAATCTTAGCTTCGCTCCTCATCCAACCTGGGATCGCATGCTTCCTCTCCAGTCGCCGCTCGAGGCGTACCGCGCTGATTTGAGCCGACATCCAAATCGGACGGATTTTGGGCGCTCCGATACGGTGTGGCTTCTGGTCGCGCATTGTCTGCACAGACTTTCGCGAGCGCAGGGTGAGGCGCGCCGGTCGATTGCGGAGAACTGCGCGTCGGCGATCGGGGACCTCGCGAGCACCGTCGCGCCCGATACGCCGGAAGAAGCCGCGATGCTCGAGCAGCTCGCGAGACTCCGGCGCGGCTTGCCGCTGGTTGACGTCAAGCGCACTGCCGGCGAAGTGGTGGCGTCGGCGCGCATCCTGGCCGAGCAAATGAACGATGCCGGCGCGCTTTGGCTTTCCTTCAGCACACTCGGCCACGTCCGGCTCGCAGCGACTGCCGCGCCGCATCGCGATCTTGGGCTGGCGATGGCGGACCAGGCGTGGGTGGCGCGCTCGTTAGGAGATCTCGATAGCGCCGACGAGCTCTACGATGGCGTCGCGAGCGCGGGCGAGTGCTATTCGATCCCCGAGCTGCAGGCGCGGGCCATGTTGGGCAAGGGCGTCACGGCGCGCGTGCGAGGCAACTACCCGAAGGCGCGCGCGTACCTGCGCGACGGGCTCGCGCTGGCCGAGGACGCGGGGTTGTCGGAGCTCGCCGCGGCCGGGCACCAGGGATTGCTGATCGCCGCCGGTACGGCGGGAGATCTCAATACGGCCCTCGTGCACGGGTGGGCAGCGCACGAGCTGTTCGCGGCGGACCCGAATCGTCAGGCCGAGGTGCTGCTCAACCTGTCACAGGCGAGTCTGGACGCCGGTCAGCCGCAAGCCGCGCGCAGCGGATTCCTCGCTTCAATGTCGCGCAGTGACTCGGCGCGTTTCCGGCTCGCGTGCCTTGGCGGCGTCGTTGTGGCGTCGGCGGCGGTCGGCGACGGAGGGATGTTGGCGAAGATGGCCAACGTCGCCGAGGAGTGGCTGGCCGCGACGGCCTACCCGTACGAGAGCGCCGGCGTGCTGAAATCGCTCTACCACGCATTCACGATTGCCGGCGACACCGAGCGGGCCGAGGGATATCGCGTTCGCGCTCGCGCGCTGGCCCGCAAGAACGGATTCTTCGAGATCGTTTTGGCGACGGAGCCGGCGAAGGCTCCTGCCGTGGCGCAGCCGAGCGCGGCGAAGGCCCGGTTGAGCAGCGAGTCGATGCGAGTGATCCACTCGCTCGAAGCGCTGGAGACCGAGCCCGTTGCCGAAGCGCTCGCGCTTACACCCTAGGGTTGATATAGTCTAGCGACACACACGACTGCGAGCTGTTCTGTGACTTTGCTGTGCACTTCGGAGCTGCGGTTGGTTCGGTGACCGAGCTCGAGCAGGCGGTGACGGTGACCGCGAGGAAGAGAACAGCGCAGCGGATCGTGCGAGACATGTATCGCTCCGGAGGGGGTGTGGGATTGGCGCGATACATTTACCATCTCGTGTGGCCTTAGACCGACATCGTATGGGCAATGCCCATACGCCATGTAACCCGAGTCCGAGTTTTCTGCGGTGATCGTCGCGGTTTTGGTTCGCGAGCTGGCCGCACGCGCGCGCATCCAGGAAGCGCTCCGCGGTTATGCTGCCGTTCGAACCTGCGATCAGCAAGACGAGCTGCTCGCGCTCGTGACGGAAGGGCTCGTTGGCGTTGCCGTCGTCGACCTGCGCGATCGCACCGGAGCCACGACACTCGGAATGGTCCGGACCATTCGCGAAGGATTCCCGAGCGTCCCGGTCGTCGCCTACTGCGCACTCTCCCCCGACTCATCGCGCGAGATTCTCGCGCTCGCGCGCGCGGGTGTGAACGATCTAATTCTTCGCGGCGTGGATGATGTCGGCGTCGCTCTTCGCTCGGTCATCGCGACGGCGCAGGAGCATTGCGGCGCGAAGCACGTTCTCGAGGCGATCGCGCCGCTGGTGCCCCCGAGCGTCGTCCCGTTCCTGCGGTACTCGCTCGAACACGCTCGTCAGGCGGTGACTGTCGCCGACGCCGCCGCTGCACTCGGCGTGCACCGCAAGACGCTCGTCGACCGGCTGGCGACCGCGCAGCTGCCGACACCAAGCGCGATGATCGCGTGGTGCCGGCTCACGCTCGCGGCACAGATGCTCGAGGACCCGGCGCGATCGGTGGAGCAGATCGCGCTGCTGCTCGACTTTTCGTCTGCAGCGTCGTTGCGCAACATGCTCAAGCGCTACACCGGGCTGTCGCCTCGCGAGGTGCGGGAGAACGGCGGCCTGCGCTGCGTGTTGCACGCGTTCCGCCAGACCCTCGTTCCACCCGCGCGCAGCGCCGCCGCATCCTGACGTCGCGCCGCGACAGCGGCATTCGGTTTGATGATCATCGATCGTCATGCCGCCACGCGCCAACACCAACCTTCACGGCAACGCCCCGGATTCTTCCCCGGTGGCGCTGCTCATCATCGACGCGATCAACGACCTCGAGTTCGACGGCGCGGCGCGAATGCTTCAGCGCGCCGTCCGGATGGCGAAGTGCATTGCGCGGCTCAAGGAAAGGGCGTCCAGCCTCCGCATCCCGACCATCTACGTGAACGACAACTTCGGACGGTGGCGGTCCGACTTTCACCGGATCGTCGCCCACTGTCTCGAGGACGGGGTCCGCGGGCGTCCGGTGGTCGAGCAGCTGGTGCCTGACGAGACGGACTACTTCGTGCTCAAGCCGAAGCACTCGGGCTTTTACAACACGACGCTCGACCTGCTGCTCGACTACCTGCAGACCAGGACCGTCATTCTCACCGGCATGGCGACCGACATCTGCGTGTTGTTCACCGCCGCGGATGCCTACATGCGCGACCTTCGCGTCATCGTGCCGAGCGACTGCGTGGCCGCCCTAACGCCGGCGGCGAGTCGCGCGGCGTTGGCTCAGATGAAGAGCGTGCTGAAGGCGCAGGTGGTCGCCTCGGCGTCTCTCGACCTGGCGCGGCTCGCCCGCTCGCGTCGCTCGTGAGCCTTGGACCACGGACCGGCCGCGACTAGCTTGCGCGGCTGACCTTACGATCCCACGCGTCAATGTCATTCTCCTCGTTCGGGCTACATCCCGACCTTCTTCGTGGTGTGAAGGAGCTCGGATTCACACGCCCCACGCCGATTCAGACCGACGCCATTCCTCCGGCGATCGAGGGTCGCGACGTGCTCGCCTGCGCGATGACCGGGAGCGGGAAGACCGCGGCCTTCATCCTCCCGATTCTTCAGCGTCTCATCGCGCGGCCTCGCGGCCGCACGCGTGCGCTCGTTCTCACACCGACCCGCGAGCTGGCGGCGCAGATCGAGCAGCACCTCTCGGAGCTCGCGGTCCACACGCCACTGTCCGGCGCGGCGATCTACGGCGGCGTCGGCATGGGCCCGCAGGAGCACGCGCTGCGGTCGGGCGTGGACGTCATCATCGCCACCCCGGGCCGCCTCCTCGATCACTTCAAGCACGACTACGCACGAATGGACGCGCTCGAGGTTCTCGTGCTCGATGAGGCGGATCGGATGCTCGACATGGGCTTCCTGCCCGACATCAAGAAGGTCCTCAAGCATCTTCCCGCCAAGCGGCAGACGATGCTTTTCTCGGCCACGATGCCCGCGCCGATTCTGGAGCTCGCGCGCGAGCTCCAGCGCCATCCGGCGACGATCAACCTCGAGCGCAAGTCCGCACCGGCAGTCGGCATCACCCAGGCTGTGTATCCCGTGCGTGAGGCACTCAAGCCGACGCTCTTTCTCGAGCTGATCCGCCGCGGTGATCTGAAGGATGTCATCGTCTTCACGCGAACGAAGCATCGCGCGAACCGTCTCACCGAAGTGCTGGAGAAGGGTGGTGTGTCGGTAGCCCGCATCCACGGCAATCGGTCGCAGGCACAGCGCACGCTGGCGCTGGACGGGTTCAAGACCGGAAAGTTCCAGGTCCTCGTGGCGACGGACATCGTGGCGCGCGGCATCGACGTGGAGGAGCTGAGCCACGTCGTGAACTTCGACGTGCCTAACGTCCCCGACGACTACATCCACCGGGTCGGCCGAACGGCGCGCGCCGAAGCGACCGGGGACGCGTTCACGTTCGTCTCGCCGGAGGAGGAGGGCGACCTTCGCGCCATCGAGCGCGCGGTCGGCCGTACGCTGCCACGCATCACGGTGGCCGGCTTCAACTACGACCAGACGCCGAGCGAGCGATTCGAGGTGCCGATCGGCGAACGCATCGCCGCGATTCGTGCGCGGCGCGCGGAGGAGCGGAAGCGCGCGCGGGAGAAGGCCGAGCGCCGCGCGGCGCGCGAGGCGGGTCAGAGCCACGCGCCCAAGGCCGCGCCTCCCCCGCCGCCGAGGGAGCGGAGCG
>DASUGD010000295.1:0-20272 GCA_036274195.1 Gemmatimonadaceae bacterium
GCGTTGGAATGATGAAATTCGACTCTGACCCCAATTCAGCCCAACGCGCGCGCTATGGCCTGCGCAAGGCGCATCGGTGCGGCGGGATCGGCGTCGAGAAACAGCGAGGGCTCGAGCAGCTCGAGCTCGGTCACGACGAGATTGCCGCCCTGGATCACGCCATCAACCCGCGCGTAAACCGACTCCCCGGGCGCAGCGCACAGCGCACGCTCCGCCTGGCGTATGACGTTAGGTGGCGGTGTCACGAGCTCGTGCCAGCCACCCCACTCGCGCGTCACGCGGAAGTCGCCAATCGCCGCGTATTTGCGCACCGCATGACTGAACACGCCGCCGAAGAACTGGAGCGACCACTCTCCGTCCGACTCGACCTCACGAACGAACGGCTGCACCATCGCCCCCGGTCGCGCGATCAGCGCACGCAACCGCGCATCCCACTCGGCGGCGTCTTCACGCGCCTCCTCCAGCGTCACACTCCACGTCTCGTGCGCGGAGGCCGAGATGATCGGCTTGACCACGGCACGGTCCCAGCCCGTATCGGTCATGATCGACGCGAGCGACGCGGTCTTCACCCGTGGATTCTCCGCGAGAAGCCACACCGTGGGAACGGTGCGCACGCCGCCGATCTCGAGGTCGTGGAGATACGTCTTTCGCGAGCTCCATCGCAGGACCGGCGGTGAGTTCCAGATCGCGACGCCAGCGCTCGTGACGCGATCGACCCACCGAAAGAAGTCGTCGTGCCTCAGGTGGTAATCCCAACACGAGCGCACGACGACGCCGTCATACTCACGCCAGGGAATCGCTGGGTCGTCCCACACGGCGGGGCGTGCACGCACGCCCAGTGCGGCGAGACACTCGATGAGCGGCTGCTCGTCGGCGGCGCACCCTGGAAGTGCTGCGTACGTGGCAAGGGCAATCGCGGGCATCCCGAATGTAAACGGGTGCCCGCGACTCGCGCGAGCGCGCTACGCGATGGCGCCCTCGCGCATCCTGCATAACGCCGGCGCCTGACCCGGCGCGAACACCGGCGAGAGATCGATGTATGTCTGCAGCCGGTCGGCCTTGCCCTCCGTGAGCTCACACACCGTCGCGGCGGGGAGCACGAGCGTCGTGCCATCCCGCCGCGTGACCGTGACCAGCTCCTCGATGACGAGTGTGTCGTCGACCCGCAGCTGCGAGGTGAACGCGTGACTCATGGTGTCGATCGCGCCGAAGAACTCGCGCAACGCATCGCGGATGGCCACCCGTCCAGCCACCGGCTCGCCGTTCCCGAAGCGCACGGTCGCGCCGGGCGTCAGCTGCGCGACGAACGCGTCGACGTCCTTTGCGTCGAGCGCTTCATACGTCTGCTCGACCCATGCCATCCAGTCGTCTTCGGTCCAGTCTTCCACAGTGGCATCCTCCACTCCCTTCGTGGCGGCGTTCGCGCCTTGCGTTCGCCTGGCCAGGACATGTCGGGATATGTCGGAGCCGCACACGCCAGAACCGGGCCGGTCGGCGTTAGGGCCGAGGTCGTCACGCCGAACGGATCGCGTCCACGGGATCGATCCGCGACGCGCGCCACGCCGGGACGAACGCGGCGACGGCCGTCACCGCGAGCATCAGCGCGGTCCCGAGCGCTACCGTCACCGGATCACGAGGTGACACACCATAGACGAGCCGGCCCGTGACACCCTGGACCGGCAACAGCAGCGCGAGCCCGAGCACCACGCCCGCCGCGCTCGTCATGAGGCTCTCGCGGAGGACGAGCAGGCGGACGCCTCCCGGGGACGCCCCCAGTGCGAGTCGCACCCCCATCTCGTTCGTGCGCCGTGAGACGGAGTAGCCCATCACCCCGTACAGCCCGATCGCAGCGAGCAGCAGCGCGAGCACGCCGAAGCTGCCTGCCAATCGCGCGACGAGTCGCTCGCTCGTCAAGCCTCGCTCGAGCAGGTCCGACAGCGGAGTGATGTCGCGCAGTGGCAGCATCGGATCGACCTGATGGATCGCGCTCCGAAGGGCCGCCGTCACCGGCTCGAGCGGCCCCGCCACCCGCACCTCGAGGCTCGTCACGAACTCCCGCGGCCCCTGGGCGAGCGGCCGCAACACGAGCCGTGGCGCTGCTTCGCGCAAGGCGTTCACGCGCGCGTCCTTCACCACCCCGACAATCTCGAGGTCGGGCGGCGCGTCGTAACCGAAGCGAGCGCCGACCACCCTGTCCGTCCCGAAGAAGTGCCGCGCCATCGATTCGCTGACGATTGCCACCTTCGGTGCGCCGACCCCGTCGGCTCGCGTGAAGCCACGCCCGGCAACCATCGTCATCCCGATGGTGCTGAAGTAGTCGGGCGTCACGTAGTTCTCCTGAGCGGTGCTGCTCTCGCCGGGCGGAAGCGTGCGGCCGGGAACCACGAACCCGCTCGTGCGAGTCCCGCCTCCGGCGAGCGAGTTGAGCGACAGGCTGGCGGACCGGACACCGGGGATCGCCGCCGCCGCGCCTAACAAGCGCTCGTAGAGCGCCGGCAGCGCCGCCGAGTCGTAGCCGGCGGCGCGGATGTCGAGGCGGGCCACCACCACGTGCTCGCGCTCGTAGCCCGGGTCGATGACGAGCAGGTTGCGGAGCGTGCGCACGAAGACGCCCGCGGTCACCACCAGCACGAGCGACAGCGCGATCTGTGACATCACCAGGAGTCGTCCTAACGGGAGCCGGTGCGACGACCGTCCGCCCATCACGCGCCCCGCTCCGCGGAACGCGTCGTACAGCCCGTAGCGTGAGACGCGCATGGCCGGGAAGGCGCCGACGAGCAGTCCGGTGCCGACCGAGACCAGCAAGGCGAAGCCGATGACCCGGACGTCGTTGGACACGTCGAGCGGGATCGGGCGCGCGCCGGACGACGCAACCCGAAGCAGCATCGCCGTTCCCCAACGCGCGACGACGACGCCTAACGCGCCACCGAGCAGCGCGATCGTCAGGCTCTCGGTGAGCACCTGGCGCACGAGGCGGCCACGCCGAGCGCCGAGGGAAATTCGCACGGCGACCTCGTGGCTTCGGGCCGAGCTACGCGCGAGCAGCAGACCGGCCAGATTGCCACACGCGATGAGCAGGACGAGGCCGACGCTCGCCATGAGCACGCGCAGCGGATCCTTGAACTGCTCGCGCAGCGGCGAGACCCCGCGGGGAATCGGCTGCAGCGTCACGTGCTCGCGAAGCTGATAGGCACGGTCCACCGAATCGGCGGTCGCCAGCTGCTGCTCCAGATCGCCGCGGACCTGACGATCCAGCGCGCCGGCGATCCGTGCCGCCGACGCTTCCTGCACGCGCGCGACAAGAATCAGCCACTGAATGCCGTCCTGTGGTGCCCATGCCTTCTCGGTGTCGGCGTTATGCGCGCTGTAGTTCCCGATGTAGCGCAGAGCGTGCTGCATGGAGAGCGGCACCCAGAGATCGACCGACGACCCTACGGTCAGCCCCTGAAAGCCAGGCTGTCCGACGCCGATCACGCGCAGCGGAATGCCATTGACGCGAATGGTCGTGCCCACGATCCGCGGGTCTCGGCCGAAGCGCCGCGACCAGTATGCGTCACTGAGCACGGTGACCGCTCCGGCGTCGAGCACACGGTCGTCGTCGAGATCGATGAGGCGTCCGGCGCTCGCGCCAACACGAAGGGTTCGGAACCAGTTGCCGGATACGAGCTGTGCGAGCACCGGCTCCGGCTGATCGCCGGTCGTCGCATACATCCGCCCGAACGCGCTCATGGCGGCGAGCTGTTGCGGGTCGGGCATGACGGCCTGGAGGCGCTGAAATCGCTGGAACGAGTTGAGATAGTCTTCGTTCGGCTGATCCGTGCGGCGCACGGCGTGGAGCTCGTTCGGGCGGTCGATCGGAAGCGGCTGCCGCATGAGCGCGTCGAGGATCGTCCAGACGGCCGTGTTCGCGCCGATCCCGAGCGCCAGCGTGAACACCGCGGCCGCGGCGAACCCGGGGCTCCGTCGAAGTCCGCGCAGGGCGTAGGCGAAGTCGAACCAGACCGACCAGAGGAGCTCCTTGATCCGCGTGGTGCGCGCGTAGCCGCGGTCGATGCGCATCGTTTCCGTCTCGTACCGCTTCACGTCGCCGAACTCGGCCAGCGCGGCTCGGCGGGCTTCATCGCGGCCGAGGCCGAGTCGCACGAGGTCGTCGGTGCGCGCGTCGATGTGAAACTGCAGCTCGACGTCGACGTCACGCTCGACGCGGCCGCGCTCGTGCCGGAAAACTCGCCGGATGCCTGGGATGCGTCGCATGGTCTCGTTAGGTCAGGCGCGGCGGCTCATGCCGGCTCGAGGACGCCGGCCACTGCTTTCGTGTACCGCTGCCAGGTCGCGACTTCGGCGCGAAGCTGTGCGCGCCCGCGCGCCGTGAGCTGGTAGAACTTCGCTTTGCGGTTGTTTTCCGAGAGTCCCCAGTCGCTCTCGATCCAGCCTTGGCGCTCGAGCCGGTGGAGTGCGGGGTACAGTGCGCCCTCCTCGATGAGGAATGCGCCGTCGCTGCGTTCGCGGATGAGTCGCGCGACGGAGTACCCGTGCATGGGTCCCCATGACAGCGTCTTGAGGATCAGCAGGTCGAGTGTCCCCTGGAGGAGGTCGAGCGCGCCCACGAGGTTGCCCCCTAAGTGGCTTATGGAGGGAGGATACGAGGGCGTCCCCTAAGTTGTCAATGGGAACGGGCGACTGGCGACTGGCGACTGCCGGGGACGGGGGACGGGCGACGGGCGACGGCAAAGAGGCGCGTCATCCCCGGCGGTATTGGCAGCAGCTTGCAGCACGCAGCAGTGGCGAGCAGCACGCAGCCAGCAGCCTAACGTGGCCGGTGGTCACCCGTGATGGTGCTCGCCGTCGGGAACCAGCTCGCGCGATCCTGATATGACCTGTTCGGCGTAGTCGATGCCGGACGGGGTCCGCGACCCGTGCCAGGAGATCAGCTCCCCATCGACGATCTGCATCCGCTCGCGCGGGACGCCCGACAGCCTCGCGAGCTCATCGGCGTGCGATGGCTTGAACGGAAATGGCTCCGTCGAGAGCAGAACGACATCCGGCACTGCAGCGCCGATCTCTCCGGGTGTGACAACGGGATAGCGCTCCGCTCGCGTCGCGAAAACGTTCTGGCCGCCCGCGTCGGCGAGCAGCGCGCTCACGAACGTGTCCGCGTTCACGGTCATCCACGGTTCGCGCCAGATGAGGTACGCGAATCGCACCGGCGTCCGCCCGGCGGCAGCGCGTTTGACGCGCTCGTGTCTCGTCTCGATGTCCCGCGCGATGCGTTCGCCGTGGTCGCGGGCGTCGATAGCGGCGGCGATCGACCGCACCATCTCCGCCGTCTCGGGCGCGGTGTGTGGGAAGCTCACGTGGCAGCGAATACCCGCGCTGCGGAGCGCCTCGGCGTCTTCCCGCCGGTTCTCTTCCTCGTTGAGCAGCACTATGTCGGGCGCGAGGTCGATGATTCGGTCGATCTTGGGATTCTTCGTCCCGCCGACTTTCTCGACGGCGCCGACGCGATCGGCTGGGTGAATGCAGAACTTCGTGCGACCCACGAGCTCATCGCCGCGCCCGAGGTCGAAAACGAGCTCGGTCAAGGACGGGCATAAGGACACGATGCGCATACCAAGAAAATAGCGCTCGTCGCGTGAGGTGCCCGTGCGCGTCAGAGCCCTTGAAACGCCCAGTAGTTTTTCCCGCATGAGGATTATCACGCGCGAGGAGCTCAAGACGAAGATGGACCGCGGCGACGACTTCACGCTGTTCGAGGTGCTGCCGCACATGTACTGGCGAAAGCACCACCTCCCCGGTGCGAAGAGCCTCCCGCCCACACAGGTCGCGACCATCGTCCCGGAGCTCGTCCCCGATCGCAACGCCGAAATCGTCCTCTATTGTTGGGACCACGATTGCCCGACATCGGGATGGGCCGGCGGCGAGCTCGAAGCCATGGGCTATACGAACATCCACGAGTATTCGGCCGGCAAGAAGGACTGGATCGACGCCGGGCTCCCGATGGCGAAGGACTGAAGCGGCAGGGTTCTTGAACCGCTCGGCATCTGACTCATCTGCCGGAGCGCACGAATGGGAGTAAAGCTCAAGCGGATCGAGGACCAGGTGGTCGTCATCACCGGTGCCTCGAGCGGGATAGGTCTCGCCACGGCGAAGATGGCCGCCGAGCGCGGCGCGCGTGTCGTGCTGGTGGCGCGAGACGGGGACGGCCTCGCGAGCGCCCGCGTCGAGATCGAAGGCTCGGGGGGACGAGCGATCACGGTCATCGCGGACGTGTCGGTGCTCGCGGAAGTCCGCGAGATCGCGCGGCGGACGGTCGAGGCATTCGGTGGATTCGACACCTGGGTGAACAACGCGGGGCTCTCGATCTACGGTCCGATCGAGGAAGTGCCGGTCGAGGACGCGCGACGCCTCTTCGATGTGAACTACTGGGGCGTCGTCCATGGCAGCCTCACGGCGATCGCACATCTCAAGCAGCATGGCGGTGCGATCATCAACCTCGGCAGCATCACGAGCGACCGCGCCATCCCGCTTCAGGGCCACTACTCGGCCAGCAAGCACGCGGTGAAGGCGTTCACCGACGCGCTGCGAATGGAGATCGAGAAGGAAGGAGCTCCGGTGTCGCTGACGCTCATCAAGCCGGGCGCGATCGACACGCCGTTCCCGGAGCACGCGCGCAACTACATGGAAGCGGAGCCGAAGCATCCTGCGCCCGTGTACGACCCCTCGGTGGTGGCCGACGCGATTCTCTTCTGCGCCGAGCACTCGCGGCGAGATCTCATTGTCGGTGGCGGGGGGAAGATGACCGCGGCGATGCAGAACGTGCCGCGCGTGGCGGATCACGTCATGCGAGCGACGATGTTTCAGGCGCAGAAGCGCCGCAAGGCATCGCGCGCAGAGCGCGAGGACTCGCTGTACGAGCCGCAGGGTGGCGGACGCGAGCGGGGCAGCTACCCGGGTGTGGTCCGGCAGCGCAGCCTGTACACGATGACGTCCATGCATCGTCTGGCGACGATGGTGAGCGCGGCGGCGGTTGGCGCGGGCGTCGTGCTGGCGGCGCGTCGTGGTCGGCGTTAGGCAGTGTGCTCGGGTCACTGCACCAGTGCGGTTGCCTGATGCCTGAAGACGAATGACCGATTACCCGTGACTCAGGACCGACCATGTATCACGAGATGTCATGGCCAGTTATCAGTCATGAGTCATCGGTCATTCGTCATCAGGCATCAGTTTGAACGGCAGTAGCGGTGTTATGCTCACATCCCCGTAGGGAACGTCTCCCCCGGCTCACCATCCACCAGCACGGGCATGTGCAGCGCATCGACGCCCGTGGTTTCCTCGATGTACATGAAGGCGTCGTACCGGCGGGGCACGATCGTCGGGACGTAGTTTCCCCACGCTTCACTGCGGGGGTCGTACACGACACCGATCGCGCGATGCCCGATTGGCTTCTCCAGGCCCTCGATGCCGCCGTCGTCGCTGCCGTCGAAGATCAGGAACGCATCGCCGACATCCGCCTCGTGCAACGCGTGCTCGAAGCTGTGCTCTCGCGCGGGTGGCACGCGCATGCGGCGCATCGGCGCTCCCCATTCTTCGCCGGCGATCACCGTACCGCGGTGTGTACCAAAGCCGATGAGCACGACATCCTCCTCGTCGTGTGACTGACGGACGAGCTGGCCGACGTTGAACATCCCCGCGCGGGCCATGTCCGTGAATCGGGCGTCGCCGATGTGTGTGTTGTGCTCCCACACGATCGCCTTCGCTTGGGGACCGTGGTGCGTCATGAGTCGCTCGAGTGTCTCCACCATGTGCGTGTCACGAACGTTCCACGAGCCCGGGCCGCCGCGAATCATCGTTCGGTAGTAGAGCTCCGCGTTTCGCGCCACGAGCGCGTTCTGCTCGGCGTTGAAGTACGCATCGCGTCCGTCCTCACCGTACTCCTCGGCCTTGTCGCGAAGCGCTGCCAGCACGGCGACCGCTTCCCGCTCGCAGCTCGTCGGAACGAGCGCGGTAGCGCGGGCATACTCCTGGACATCTTCGCCGTAGGGCTCGAAGCACCGATACGCGGCGCGGGCGGCACGGGCGAGCTCGGGGTCGATCGACTCCAGGTAGCCGATGACGGCGTGCATGGACTCCCATAACGAGTAGACGTCCAGCCCGTAGAACCCGACCTGGCACTCCACCGCTCGGCGGTGGTTGTGGCTGCGCATCCACTCGGTGAGCTCGGCGACTTCGCGGTTCGCCCACATCCAGGTGGGCCAGCGCTCGAAGGCGTGTAGAACGTCGCGGGCGCTGGCTCCGGCGTCGGGGTACCGCTTTGCATAACGATTGACGCGATAGCAATCGGGCCAGTCGCCCTCGACGGCGATGAACGAGAATCCGTGGTCTTCGACGAGCCGTCGCGAGAGCTTCGCGCGCCACTGATAGAACTCGGATGTGCCATGGGTGGCTTCGCCGAGGAGGACGTAGCGGGCGTTGCCGATGCGATCGATGAGAGGGTCGAGGTCGGCATCGCTCTCGAGTGGCCGTGCCTGCTTTTTGAGTGCTCTGCTGAGAGCAGACTGCTCGGTTCTGCTGTTGTGCCTCGTGGATTTCATGTGCGCTCCCGCACTTTCTGATTCCATGTGTTGCAATTGGGGGGCGAGCATGGTCGGATCATCCCGGTGTGGGCTCGTCGGGATCATCGTGGCTTGGGGCCGGTCGAGATCATCGTGGCGCATTCACGCGGCGCGAAGCGCCGCCCGGGCGCGCCTAACAAGCCGGCGTGGCGCACGCCCGGGGGGCGCTGCGCGCCCGTGCTGCCGGCGCCTGACGGTCGGGCCCCAGCGCGGCCGGAGGTGGGGCGTCGGGGTGAGGAGGCGTCGCGCGGCGTCGCAGCGATCGCCGGACCTGGCGGAGCCGTAACCATAAACCCTACAGCGGTCCGGCGGCGCCGACTGCGAGCGCGTTCCGCGGACGAGCCCGACGCCCCGCCGACCAGTCCGCGATGGCGACCGGAAAGCCGTTAGCAGCCAGCAGCCAGCAGCCAGCAGCCAGCCCACTAGTGACAGAAGCCAACGCCGTCGATATTCGCGGGCATGGTCACCGACGCCCCCCGATTCAGCACGGACAGTGCAGCGCGGATCGCGCGACAACTATATGGTATCGACGCAACCGCGCTTTCCCTTACGAGCGAGCGCGACCAGAACTTCCTCCTGACCACCGCCGCGGGCGAGCGTCGTATCCTCAAGATCGCGAACGCGCTCGAGCGACCGGAGCTGCTCGAGGCCCAGCAGGCGGCCATGGCTCACGTCGCACCGCAACTCACCGCGTGCCCTCGTCCGCTACCCACCCTGAGCGGTGACGTCGTCGCTCGGACTCCCGGCGACGACGGGCGAACACACCTCGTCTGGTCCATCACGCATGTGCCCGGTGTCCCGCTCGGTGCGGTGCGACATCGAGGGCGTGGATTGCTGGAGGACTTCGGGCGGACGATCGCGGCGCTCGACTGCGCGCTCGCCGACTTCGATCACCCTGCCATCCATCGCGACTTCCATTGGGATCTCGCCAACGCGCACAGCGTCATCGACGAACATCGGTCGCTCGTGGCCGATCCCGAGCTCGGGCGCGCGATCGACACGATCGTCCAGCGGTTCGATGTTCACGTTAGGCCTCTGGTGGACGGGTTGCCACGGCGCGCGATACACAGCGACCTCAACGAGTACAACATCCTTGTCACCGGCAGTCTCGCCAGCGCCGAGGGCGTGCGTGTCACCGGAATCGTCGACTTCGGCGACATCGTGCATAGCTTCGGAATCGGAGATCTCGCCATCGCGGGCGCGTACATGATGCTCGACGTGGATGATCCGCTTGCTGCCCTCGTCGACCTCACGCACGGATACGCGAGCGTGAGCATGCCTCGCGCCGACGAGCTGCAGGCGCTGTTCGGCCTGAGCGCGATGCGGCTCGCTGTGAGCGCGTGCCTCGCCGCGCATCAGCGGAGGCTGCGGCCCGACAACGAGTATCTCGACGTCAGTCAGGCCGCCATCCGGCGGACACTTCCAGTTCTGGCGTCTCTCCCGTTCGGGCTCGCGACCGCCGCGCTCCGCGGCGCCGCCGGACTCGAGCCCTCGGCTGCGGCGGAGCGCGTCACGACCTGGCTCGCGCGACGGCAAAGCACGATGGCGCCGGTCATGCCCTTCGATCCACGCGAGGATCCCGTCCTCGTGCTCGATCTGGGCGTTACGAGCCCACTCGTCAGCGCAGACACGCGCGAGAACTCGGAGCCGCTCATCACGGCACGGATCGAGGCCGCCATGCGGGACGCGGGCGCGCGCGTCGCGATCGGTCAGTACGATGAGCCGCGCCTGCTCTACAGCTCGCCGCTCTTCGCTGGCGCGGAAAGTCCGCTCGATGAACGTCGCACGATCCACCTCGGGCTCGACATCTTCTGCGACGCGGGAACGCCAGTTCATGCGCCGCTGCGCGGGACGGTTCACGCGTTCGCGTACAATCCGGCGTCGCTCGACTATGGCGGGGTCATCATCCTCCGGCACACCACGGATGATGGGACCGAGTTCTTCTCGCTCTACGGGCATCTCAGCCGCGCGTCGCTGGCCGAGATGGCTGCCGGCCGAGTCATCGAGCGCGGCGAGCCGTTCGCCACGTTAGGCGCTCCCGATGAGAACGGGGGCTGGACGCCCCACCTCCATCTCCAGCTCTTTACCGACCTGCTTGGGCTGGGCACCGATGTTCCGGGCGTCGTTCGCCCGAGCCAGCGCTCGACATGGCGCAGCATCTGTCCTGACCCGAACCTTTTGGTCGGCATCCCGACAGAGCGATTTCCGTCCGCGGCGCCTGACAAGGCCGAGACGCTCGCGACGCGCCGCCGGCTCTTCGGGCACAACCTGAGCATCGCCTACCGCGACCCGCTGAAGGCGGTGCGGGGCTGGCGTCAGTATCTGTTCGACGATGTCGGACGTCGGTACATCGACGCGTACAACAACGTGCCGCACGTCGGTCACGCACACCCGCGCGTAGTCGCCGCCGCTCAACGGCAGATGGCGCTGCTCAACACGAACACACGGTACTTGAGCGACGTCGCTAACGAGTACGCCGAGCGCCTGACGTCAACCTTCCCGGCGCCGCTGTCGGTGTGCTTCCTCGTGAACTCCGCCAGTGAGGCGAACGAGCTGGCGCTCCGGTTGACTCGATCGTTCACGCGACGACGCGACATGATCGTCCTCGAGGCGGCGTATCATGGCAACACCACAGGGCTCATCGACCTGAGTCCGTACAAGCATGCCGGCCCCGGTGGGGCCGGGGCGCCCGATTGGGTTCACACGGTCCCGATTCCCGACGTGTACCGCGGCACATACAAGGCGGCCGAGCCTAACGCTGGCGCCATGTACGCCCGCCATGTCTCGACCGTGATCGACCGCCTGCGCGAGAGCGGTCGCGGCATCGCCGGGTTCATCGCCGAGACGTGTCCGAGCGTTGGCGGGCAGATCGTGTTTCCACCGGGCTACCTTGCCGAGGTGTACACGCATGTGCGCGCGGCCGGTGGCATCACCATCGCCGACGAGGTGCAGACCGGGTTGGGCCGCATGGGCACGAGCTTCTGGGCGTTCGAGGACCAGGGCGTCGTCCCCGACATCGTCGTCATGGGCAAACCGCTCGGCAACGGTCATCCGATTGGCGCGGTCGTCACGACGCGCGAGATCGCCGCTTCGTTCGACAACGGCATGGAGTTCTTCAGCACGTTCGGCGGAAACACGGTGTCGTGCGCGATCGGCCTCGCCGTGCTGGATGTCCTTCGCGATGAGCGGCTGCAGTCCCACGCGCACCACGTCGGCCAACGCATGCTGGCGGGTCTTCGACCTTTCGTGGACCGTCACTCGATCGTCGGCGACGTCCGCGGGTCAGGGTTGTTCCTCGGCGTCGAGCTGGTGCGGGATCGCACGACGCTCGAGCCGGCTGGCCCGGAGGCATCGTACGTCGCGAACCGGCTCCGTGAGATGGGCATCCTCCTCGGTACCGACGGCCCGTACCACAACGTCGTGAAGATCCGGCCGCCGATGCCGTTCAGCGCCGAGGACGCGGATCTCCTGGTTGGCGCGCTCGATAGGGTGCTCGGCGAGCTGACTCGCTGATCCCGGCGAACCCAGGGGTCGTTTGCATGAGCGGCTTTTCGGGACAGTGCGTCCCGAGCGGCTGCGCCTCATTTCGCTTGTTGCGTACCAAGACAAGTCTAACCGCAGAGGCCGCGCAGAACCGCTGGCGCGTTAGGTCGTCAATTCCCTCCAAGGAGAAGCTCTACTCGTCCGAGATCCCGGCCCGTAAAGCTCAGTCGTTCCGCAGCGCCACTATGGGCGGCACGCCAGCCGCGCGTCTCGCCGGAACGTAGCTCGCCACGAGCGCCACCACGCCGAGCAATGCCGCCAGCAATGCGTACGTCACCGCGTCGGTCGCACTCACACCGAACAGCAAGCTCGCCATCACTCGCGTCAGCCCTAACGCGGCGAGCAGTCCAACCGCGAGGCCCACTCCGACGAGCACCACCGCTTGCCGGATCACCAGTCGCATGATGTCCAACTGCCGGGCTCCGAGCGCGGCCCGAATCCCCAGCTCGCGCGTGCGCTGGCTCACCCAGAAGCTCACCACGCCGTAGATGCCGATCGCCGCGAGCAGCGACGCGCACGCGGCGAAGACGCCGAGGAGGAACATCGAGAAGCGACGCCGCGCGAACGAATCGGCAAGGCGCTCGTCCATCGTCGCCACGTCGTACACCGGCAGGTCGGCGTCGAGCGCCTGAACTTCCCGCGTCACCGCGGCGACGAGGCCTCGCGGGTCGGATTTCGTCTTGACGACGATGTACCGTGTCCCGACGCCAAGCTGCCGATTCGGGTAGAACGCCGTGATCGGCGGCTCGCCGTCCACCGCGTACTGCTTCGTGTCGGCGACGAGCCCGACCACCGTCCGCCATGGGCCCGAGTCGCCGCGCCGCATCCGCTTCCCGATCGGGTCCTGACCGGGCCAGAATCTCTCGGCCAACTTGTCGTCCACGATCGCCGCGTCAGGGGCATCGCGTACGTCGCGGTCGTCGAAGAACCTGCCCTTGAGCAGCGGAATCCCCATCGCGCGGAAGTAGTCGGGGCTGACGTAGCCGCTACTCGCGATGATGAGATCCTCGCCGGCCGCCTTGGGCACGTAGCCATCCACCGTGATGGGCTCCCAACCTAACGCCACTGAGCTCAGCGGCAGCAGATAGTTCGACCCGACGTGCTGCACACCGGGCAGCGCTGCGAGCCGGTCCTCGAGCTGCTTGAAGAACGCGATGACGGCCTCCGGCGTCTTGTACTTGAACGCCGGAAGGGCCACGCGGAACGACAGCACGTTCGTGGGATCGAAGCCGGGATTCGCGTTCGTGATCCGCTGGTAGCTGCGGACCAGGAGCCCTGCCCCGATGAGCAGCACCAGTGACAGCGCGATCTCCGCGGCGATGAGCAGCTTGCGCAGCTGCTGGTGCCCCAGGCCGAACGCGCTCGTTCCCACACCCCCTCGGCCACCCTCACGCAGCACGTCGTTCAGGTCGAGCCGCGACGCGCGGAGCGCGGGCACCAGGCCGAACACGACCCCGGTGATGAGCGCGATGACGAACGTGAACGCCAGCACGCGACCGTCGATGCCGATCTCGCCGAGCCGCGGGATGTTCGCCGGGCCGAACCTGCTCAATCCCCTGACCGCACCGATCGCGAGCGCGAGGCCGAGCAGGCCGCCTAACGCCGACAGCAGCACGGCCTCGGTGAGCAGCTGGCGGACGATCCGCCCGCGACTCGCGCCGACCGCCGCGCGCACCGCCATCTCCTTCTGTCTGATAGCGCCGCGCGACAAGAGCAGATTCGCGACGTTGCCGCAGGCAATCAGCAGCACCAGACCGACGGCGCCGAGCAGCACGTAGAGCGCGAGCCGCACGTCGCCGACGACCTGGTTGATCAGCGGGACGACACTGATCGTGAGTCCACCGTTAGGCGGGTAATTTTGCGGATAGTCGCGCTTCATGCGCGCGGCCAGGACGTTCATGTCCGCCTGCGCCTTCTCCATCGAGACGCCCGGCCTCAGCCTGGCAAACACGTTGTAGTCTTCCCCGCCGCGGTTACTCCGCGCCGTCTCGTTGAGCGGAAGCGGAAGCAGGAGATCGACGTTCTGGATGCCGTTCACGGCCGGCATGATCTCCTTGTTGAACACGAAGTCGGCGGCCATCACGCCGACGATCGTGACCGTCGTCCCGTTGAGCGTGAGCGTCCTGCCGACGACCGACGGGTCGGACCCGAAGCGTCGCTTCCAGAAACCGTTGCTGAGAATGACGACCGGTGGCTTGCCGGGCTTGTCGTCATCGGCGGTGAACACGCGGCCCGCTGCCGCCTTCGCCTCGAACAGCGGGAACAGCGAAGCCGATACGCGAGCCCCGTCAATGCGCTCGGGCGCTCCTCGCCCGGTGAGGTTGAAGCTCGCGCCTATCGTCGCGGCGACGTCACTGAAGACCTGGTTGTCAGTCCGGATATCGAGATACTGGCCGGTCGAGAACCAGTCCTGCTGCACGCCAAGCCCGGGCGAGCGCTGCCAGAGGATCGCGATCCGGTCGGCGTCGGCGTACGGCAGCGGGCGCAGCAGAAGCGCATTGGTGACGCTGAAGATCGCAGTGTTCGCGCCGATCCCGATGGCGAGCGATGCGACCGCCACCGCGGTGAACGCCGGTTGCGAGGCGAGGACACGAAGTCCGTGACGAAGGTCGTGCCACCACGTTTCCACGAGAGTCCCGTTGGCGAGAGGGAGCGACGTCGTAGCAGGATGCGCCCGACAGGCACCGGCGCGACCCATCCGGTTTCGCCCAATCTGCCAACCGGTTGTGGGCCGGGGCTAGACGTCACCCGGCCGGCCGCGCTACCGCAGGCCGCTGCGCCTCAGCGCCCAGTCCAGCTCCCGCAACGAGGGCTCTACGAGCAGCTCGCCGCCAACGTAAACGGTCGGATGGCTCACCGACCCACCGGTCATCCACGCAAGCCTCCTGGCCGCGTCGGGTTCCATCTCGAGGTCGACGTACTCGTAAGGCACACCGAGGCGGTCGAGATGGCGCCGCACCATTTGACTCATCCCACACCACCGAGTGCCGTACACGACGACGGGAATCGTTGGCGGCGCGGCGCGCCGGCCAAACGGTGAATAGCTGCTTCCTATCCATGCCATCGCGTCACCTCGCGCGTCACGCCGCCGCCTGGCGGTGTTCGGTCGTTAGGTCATCCAGCGCGCGGAACAGCTGGTAGATGTCCGGCACGTGATGGAGCTCCGGCGACACGTGACTGTAGCGAATCACCCCGTCCGCGTCGATCACGTAGAGCGCGCGCTCCGAGAAACCGTCGGCGTCGCGGTATACGCCATACCGGCGCGCCACGTCACCCTTCGGGTTGAAGTCGGCCAGCAGCGGGAACGAGATCCCTCGCACGGCGGCCCACGCCCCATGGCTATACACGCTGTCGACGGAGATGCCAACCAGCTTCGCGTCGCGCCGATCGAACTCATCGATCTCGTTCTGATAGAGCTCGAGCTGCTGACTGCACCCCGGGCTCCAGTCCAGCGGGTAGAATGCCACCACGAGTGGCGTCCCGCGGTAGTCGCTGAGGTGCACCAGGCGCCCGCTCGCGTCAGGAAGTGCGAACTCCGGTGCCGTCGTGCCTGGCGGCAGCGGGCTGTTCAGCGCCGGCCCTTCCATCTTCGGGGCGTAGCGGTAAAGCTCCGCGATATCGTCGAGCGTGATGCCGCGCTCCTCGAGCGGAGAGCCACCGCGCCGGAGGCTCCGCCAGAGCTCGTGCACCATCCCGTGTAGTACCGAGATCGCGTCAGTGGTTGGCGATGGATCCAGCTTCTCCTGGAGGGCGCCAAACCGCTGTTCCAGGTCGTGAAGCCGCCGAGGGAATTGCTCGGGCAGTGACTGTCGCTCTTCCGGATTCATCGTTGTCCTCACGAATTGGGATGCACTCGATTCGTTGACGTCGCTTTGCCGGAAATTGTCGAGCAGCCGGCACGTCGCATACTGCGCCGGGTCGCGCTACCCGAGCCGTCGGTGGGCCGTCGAGCGAGCGCGTCGGGTATGGAGAGGCCGGCGCAGTGGTGCCAACTCGGCACTCCGGTGTGCATTGTAGTCAGCAGGTGATCCCGCCGCTTCGAGTTCGTGCAACCGCTGTACCAGAGCCACGTCACACCCCGATGACCGAACCGACCGGCGCGGCCGTGCGCGGCCGCACACGCCTAACGGCGCTGCATGACACGCGACTCCTCGACACCCCGCCGGACGAAGGGTTCGACCGCCTGACACGTCTCGCCGCACGAGTGCTTCGGGCGCCAATCGCCCTGATGACCCTGATCGACGAGGACCGGCAGTTCTTCAAGAGCGCCGTCGGTCTCCCGGAGCCGTGGGCGTCAACGCACGAGGCACCACTGTCATATGGGTATTCCGCCGAGACGCTCGCGCGCGGTGAGCCGTTGCTGATCTCGGACGCGCGCACCGATCCGATCGGCAGAAGCCACCAACACCTCACGGACTTCGGGATGGTCGCCTACGCGGGCGTGCCCCTCATCAACCTCGACGGTGAGCCGATCGGCACGTTCGAAGTCATGGACAGCGAGCCGCGCGCGTGGACGCGCGACGACCTCGACACGCTGCTCGACCTCGCGGCGTCGGCCCGGATCGAGATCGAGCTTCGGCAGGCGACGCAACGCAACGCCGCCGCGGCGAGCCGCGCGCGTTTCCTCGCCGAAGCGGGCGATGTGCTCGCTTCGTCGCTCGACTACCGGGCGACGCTGTCGCGCGTCGCTCATCTGGCGGTGCCGGTCATCGCCGACTATTGCGTCGTGGACGTGCTGGAGGACGACGATCACCTCGTGCGCGTGGCAGCCGTGCATGCCGATCCGGCGCAACAAGCTAGCCTCGACCAGCTGCCGCAGTTGCCGGTCGGGTCGCTGGCGCCCGGCCGCCCGATCGAGCTGCAGTCATCGGTCATCGTCCCGCTCGCGGCGCGAGGTCGAGTCGTTGGCGCGTTCACGTTCGGCATGACGTCGGCGACGCGCCATCTCACGCCCGACGACCGCGCGCTCGCACAGGAGCTCGCTCGGCGTGCCGCGTTCGCAGTGGAGAATGCGCGTCTCGTCGAGCTGGCACGGCAGGCGGCGCGCATGCGCGAAGAGTTGGTGGCGATCGTCTCGCACGACCTCAAGAACCCGCTGAGCGTCATCCAGACGAGCGCGAGCTTCGTGCTCGAGGACCTCCTGCCTCCCGGCCAGGAAACGGACGCGGTGCGAGAACAAGTAGTCGTCATGCGTCGAGCGGCCGACCGAATGTATCGACTCATTGGCACCCTGCTCGACGCCAGCGCAATCGAGGCCGGGAGACTCGTCGTGAAGCCTGACGCCGAGCGCGCCGACACGGTCGTGCGCGATGCGATCGAGGCCATCGAGCCGCTGGCCCGTGCCAAGTCGATTCGCATCGAGTCCTCGCTGCCACGCGAGCCGCTTCAGGTGATGGCGGACCGCGATCGCATCCTGCAGGTCTTCGCCAACCTCTGCGGGAACGCCGTGAAGTTCACCCCACGCGGCGGGACGGTGACGCTCGGCGTGCAGGCCGGCGACGCTCCGGCCCAGGTTCGGTTCTGGGTGAGTGATACGGGCCCAGGCATCCCGCCCGAGGACCAGCCGCATGTGTTCGATCGCTTCTGGCGCGGACAGCGCGGAGCGAGCCCCGGCACTGGACTCGGCCTAACGATCGCGAGGGGGATCGTCGAGGCGCATGGCGGACGGATCTGGCTCGAGAGCACACCAGGAAAAGGCACGACGTTCTTCTTCTCCCTGCCGGCCGCGAGCGACTCGGGAGCGGCCGCCCAGAATCGCCGCCAACAGACCGTGGGCCACTGAGCTCGCGTTGACCGCCCGCGAATCACCGGCGAGTATAAGAACGCAGGACAACCCGGGCGGAGGCCCGACCATTCCGAGTCGAACTCGATCATTGACGTCCGTCCTGATGAGCTTGGGACTCGTGGCGTCGTTCTCCGCGACCCACACGCAGGCCTCGTCATTCTGCGACGGCCCGGAGTCACCGCTTTCGCCGAGCCGCGACCTCTACTGCATCGAGCTCGTTCGCGCCGTTGGCGTTCAGTCGGGCGCCGGACGCGTCGAGCTGGGACGGGCGCCTGGACCGTTCACGGTGGACGCGAGCGCGGACGGCCATCTGCGCTATACGCCTGCCGTGACGCTCAGTGGCCTCCCGCGCCCCGCATCGCTCGGCCGTTATGCAGCGTTCGTCGCGTGGGTCGCGTCGCCGACCATGGACGTCATCCAGCGGCTCGGCGTCGTCGACAACGGACGCACCGTGCTGCCGGCCATCTCGCTCGACAAGTTCATTGTCCTCGTCACAGCCGAGGAGTCGGCCCGCGCCACGGACATGCGCGGTCGCCTCTTGCTTCGCGGCATGTCGCCGAGCACACGGCTCCAACCGCCCGACTTCATGCAGTTCCTGATCGGCGCAACCCGTGAGGAATCTGGCCGCCACGAACACCATGACCACGAGGGTATGGATTCGCTCGGCTGGTCCATGGTGCCCATGCCGGCGGGGATCTCCATGCTTCCCGCCGAGATGACGCTCAGGCCTAACGCGGCGCCGTACCTGCCGCGACCTGCGAATCCCGACAGCCTCCCGCTCGCGCGGCCGCGAACGCTCGTGCGCCTGACGAGCGGCGACACGCTTCGGCTCACCGCTGGCATCGTTCGCCGTCCGTTCAAGGGACAAGCGCTCACGATGTTCGCGTTCAACGGTCAGTACCCGGGTCCGCTGCTGCAGGTCGCGCAGGACGCGGAGATCACGGTCGAGCTCACGAACGCGCTCGACCAGCCTACGACGGTGCACTGGCACGGCGTCCGTCTCGACAACGCGAACGATGGCGTGCCCGACATGACGCAGCGCGCCGTCGCTCCGGGCGAGCGCTTTACCTATCACCTCCGCTTCCCGGACGCCGGTATCTATTGGTATCACCCGCACGTGCGCGAGGACATCCAGCAGGACCTCGGGCTCTACGGGAACATCATGGTGCGGTCGTCACGACCGGACTATTTCTCGCCCGCCGATCGCGAGGAGGTGCTCATGCTCGACGATCTCCTCATGGGCGATGACGGGATGGTACCGTTCGGCGGTTCGACCACCACCCACGCGCTCATGGGCCGGTTCGGCAACGTGATGCTCGTGAACGGAGAGCCGCGTTATTCGCTCTCGGTCGAGCGGGGCGAGGTCGTACGCTTCTTCCTCACGAACGTCTCGAACACCCGAGCGTTCAACCTCTCGTTTCCCGGCGCGCGCATGAAGGTGGTGGCGGGAGACGTCGGGAACTACGAGCGAGAGCAGTGGGTCGAGAGCGTCGTGATCGGGCCGGCCGAGCGGTACGTCGTGCACGTTCGGTTCGATCGACCTGGCGACGTGGCGCTCGTGAATCGGGTGCGCGGGCTCGACCACCTGTACGGCCGGTTCTTCTCCGAGGAGGACACGCTGGGTACTGTCCATGTGTCGGCCAGTGCGGGGAGATCGAACGGGTCGGCATCGTTCGAGACGCTTCGCGCCGACACCGCGGTGCGCGCGAGCATCGCGCGGTATCGCCGCAATTTCTCGCGGCCGGCCGACAAGACGCTCGTGCTCACGATGGAGGCGCAGGGGCTGCCATTCTTCACGCGGCAGATAATGCAGCTCGACTCGATCTTCTTCACGCCCGTCGAGTGGAGTGGTACCATGCCGGGAATGAACTGGGCGGCGACGGGGGATCAGGTGCGATGGATCCTGCGCGACCCGGCGACTGGCAAGGAAAACATGGACATCGACTGGAGCTTCCGCCGTGGTGACGTCGTGAAGGTCCGTCTCGTGAACCAGCGCCGGTCGTTCCATGGCATGCAGCATCCGATTCACATTCATGGGCAGCGCTTCCTCGTGCTGGCCGTGAACGGTGTCCCGAACACGAATCTCGTGTGGAAGGACACGGTGCTGCTGCCCGCTGGCGCGACGGCGGACATCTTGCTCGATCTATCGAACCCCGGACGCTGGATGCTACACTGTCACATCGCGGAGCACTTGTCGGCGCACATGATGATGGCGTTCACGGTGCAATGATGATTGTCATCCTGAGCGAAGCGAAGGATCCTCAGGCTCCCGGTAGAGGGCTCTATCGGGACAGTGAAGATCCTTCGGCTGACGCCTCAGGATGACAACACTCTC
>DASUGD010000296.1:0-30223 GCA_036274195.1 Gemmatimonadaceae bacterium
TAACGAGCGCCCCCGAGGATCCGCTTTCCGCTTGCCCACACGAACGTGTTCATGTCCATGAGGACGGAGTTGCTCCCGGTAGCGAGAAGCTCCCCACCTTCCCCTCGTGATTCATCGCGCGAATAGAGGATGAAGAGATTCGTGTACGTGAGCCCCGCCGCGGGTGTCGCGCCCGAGTTCATGGCGCTCATGCCGAGCGGATATACGCCTCTGTTCTGGGCGGATGCCGACTCGCATACAGCGAACATGAGGCCCGCAATGCGGAGCGCGCGGAGCGAGCGGAGCGAAGGGGTTAGCGGACGTTGCCCAGGTCGCACAGGTAGCGGAGCGCCTTCAGCCCAGGCAGAAAGAAGTACGCGCCTCCCCGAACGGTGGTGAATGCCGGCACCCCGGTGATACGGCGTCGTATCGGTCGCTTGGGGATCTTGAACTCGAGTGTACCGTCCTGTGTGCCGATGATCGGATCGCGCTCATTCACCAGCTCGTGAAAGTTCTTGTCGTTGATCCACACGTTCTGCGCGAACTCGAACTGCCGAATCAGGCTCGCACAGATCACGAACGCGGCGATTCCGCGTTCCACGCCGTCCTCCGGTGCAGACTCCGGCAGCGGCGGCCCGTAGGTGGCGCCGCGCCGGATCATCCGGCGCCGATTCATGTTGGCCGCCGTATCGCGCGGATTCATGCGGCGGCAGTGCGCCCCGAGTGGCACGGCGTAGCCGTGGGGGTCCTCGTGCTTGTAGTTGAAGTTGTTGTTGCGCTGCATGTCGGCCCCGAGCGCCGCGTCGTCCGCGTTAGGCGCGAGGACGAGCGGCGCGCCACTCCGCCAGCGGCCCATCAGCTTGGCCGCCACGATCTCCTGCTCCTCGGGAGTCTGTCCGTGCTGGCGGAGGAAATCGCGAAACGCGCCGACGTGTTCCTGTAGCCGGCGGTACGCCATGTAGCTGCCGTTGCGCGAGAGAATCTCCGGCTGCGGCTGGAGCGCGGGCGGTCCGTCCTCATCGGGGTAACCGAGGATGAACTCTCCCGGCTCGAGCGGCGCACCCGATCCCGGCGTTGGCTCCTCGCCGGTTCCCTTCATCACGGGTTGGGAGATCCGATCGCGGTACCCAAAATGATCGTGAGCGTAGTCGAAGGGCGGCGTCGCCTGCAGCTCCAGCGACGACAGGACCTCCACGCCATCGCACCGCGCGAGAAGCTTGTCGTGCTCGGCCAGGCTCCGCGCGCGTTCCGCGTCGTCGCGGGCGAAGAGAATCGCAATGGCATGCAGGTCGGGGCTCGCCAGCCCTCCGACCCAATGGTCAGGGTGATTCGCGCCGGTATCGCCCAACATCTCGGCGCGCGCCACCATCCCCTGCTTGAACTCCTCGGGGAAGCTCGCGAGCGACGCGTCGTCGAGTCCGAGCGCACGCAATCCGTTCCACGTGAAGGCAACGGTCACCCATCGCTGACTGGACGCGATGGATGACTGAACCTCGGCCGCCGACCGGACCGTGGGCGCGATACCACTCAGCCACGCGCGACCGGACGTCGGGTTTCGGAACGACAGGAACACGTATTCACCCGTCAGCGCCGGCGTCCGTGTCACCAGGATGTGCTGGATGTCGTCCAGCTCGAGCATGTCGGCCACGATGCTACTGCATCTGATCGAGCATGGTTTGGAACGCGTCCTTGAGCCGGAGGGCCTTCTTGATCTCGTCCGCCGTCACATACGGATATTCGCCGTACTCGAGGAAGCTCGGACGCTGATGCTCCCGCACGAACTTGATGAACGCCGGGGTGTTCGTCTTCCAATCCTCCGGGAAGCCTTCGAGGTTCTCGAACACCGTATTGATGCCGTACTTCGTGAACAGCGCGACGGCGTCTTCGGTGTATTTGTCGAAGTCCGTGTCGAAGATGCCCTGATACATGAAATAGGTGTCGGTCCCGATGTCGAAGAGCACCCAGCGCAGGTAGTGGAGCTTGAGCACGGCGAGGCCGTCTGGAAGACCTGCGATGGTTTCCTCGATCTTCTTCCCATACTCGCGGATGGCGGCCTCCCTGCCGGCTTTGATCTTCGCGATGATCGTGAAGCCGTAGTTGGCCGGAGTCTTCGGGAAAATCGGCCCGTATCGACCCTGCTCGAGCTTGAAGAATCCGTCTTTCGGAATCGCCATCGCGGCGGGATTCTTCCAGTCGGCTTTCGTGGAGCTGGCTGACATCTGGCGGCCTCTCGGGAGTTGTCCGATGGTGGGGACGTTGGCGTTTCGCGTGCGAGATCGGCGGCGGAAAGCCGCGATGCGCTAACTATCGCCGAGTTGTCAGCGAGAATAGTGGACTTAAGTAAGGGAATGCCCGACCTGCGCGAGCGCCTATGCTTCGACGCGCAGGCCCGCGATGCGCCAAGCGGGCGAGGCCGGTCCTCCCGGCTCGCCACCTAACGATGAAAGGGGTCAGACTCGCTTGAATTCACGGATCTCGGATTGGTCGAGATCACGAATTCAAGCGACTCCGACCCCTTTCATCGTGGCCTACCCGGCGATGATCCCCGCGTAGACCGCCGCGTCCACGTTGCCGCCCGTGATCACGCAGCACACGCGGCGGTCACGGAACGTCTCGGGCGACGTGAGCAGCGCGGCCACGCCGAGCGCGCCGGTCGGCTCCGCCTTCAGGTTCGCGAGGAAGAAGAGCAACCGCACGGCCTCACGAATCGCGTCTTCGGGAACCTCGACGATCGTCTCAAGGCCATCCTCGAGCAGCTCCCAGTTGAGCTTCCCGACGCTCAACGTGCGCGTCCCGTCCGCGATCGTCTGCGGCTCCGCCTCGTTCGACACGATGTGGCCTTCGCGAAGCGACCGGGCGGCGTCGTTCGCGATGAGCGGTTCGGCCGCGATCACGGCCATCGTGCTCTTCGACCGCCGCGCGGCCTGAATCAGTCCGGACGTCAGGCCGCCACCGCCAATGGGCGCGACGACGACGTCCGGCGGTGCCGCCAGAGCGCCGAGCTCATCGCCCAACGACGAGTTGCCGGCGATCACGAACGGGTCGTCGTAGGCGCTCGCCACATACGCGTCCGGGTGCTCCGCCGCCAGCTGCGCGACGCGTGTTGCCCGCTTGAGCTTCGTCGTATCGACCAGGTCGACGCGACCACCGTGGCTCAGCACGGCGTCGACTTTCACACGCGCCGAGTTGGCCGGCATGACGATCGTGCAGCGTTTCCCGAACAGCTTGCACGCATACGCCATGGCCTGACCGAAATTGCCCGAGGACGCCGCGATGATGTGTGGGTTGGGAACGTTCAGTGCGACGTTGTACGCCGCCCGGAACTTGAAGCTGCCGGTTCGCTGGAATGTCTCGGTTGCCAGAAAGACGTCGACGCCCAGATGGCCGGCGAGCCGGGGAGCCTCGACGATCGTCGTGGGTCGAGGTGAGTCGGCGATCTGTTCCGGCGCCACGTTGCGACCGGAGGTAGAGACGGCGTCGGGCACGGCGATTGATGAATCAGGCATACGTTGCACGGGTCGGGGCGAAGACGCCCTGAATGATAACGGGCCGGGGAGGCAGCCTCAGGCTCTCGCGGACATTGCGGGAATGCCAGGGCCGTCGTTGTTTTGTCGCGCTTGCTCTGCCGGCGCGTGCTTCGTACTCCCGCGCCGACTGGCCAGGTATGACCAGCCCGCTGACCTGCGAGGGTGGATGACGCGCGAAGAGGCGCTTGCGATCGTGCGACAGATCGAAGGGCTTGCGTCCACTGCGCGCCGTGACGACACCGAAGCGCAGGACGACATCCTGTATCTGGTCGACCGACTTCGCGAGGCCCCCGGTGTGCGGGAGGTCGTTCGCGAAAAGGTGGCGAGCATCGCGGCGTGGACCGACATCCTCTTCAGCGACCGCAAGCGGGCAACCTACGGCGGCGATGAAGAGGTGACGGAGCTGCTCCTGCACGACTGCGAGCGCCTGCGCGCCGCGATTCGCGGGGATTGAGCCGCGAGTCACCCACCCGGCCCTGTTCTTTCGTCCCCCTGGCGTCGGGGTGTGCATTGTCAGAGGATTGCAAGGAGGCCCCCTACGCTCGCCGGCGTGCTGCGCCGGCCGAGATTATCCACGGAGAACCCCGAGAATACCGACGTGCGCCAGCGTCGCGAGCGAGGCTGTGCGTATTCGCGTAACTGCATGAACGGTCGATAGGTCGGCATCCGGCTGGCCATCGAAAAGTCGAGAGAGCGAGTCGCACGCTGGAGAGGCGTTGGAAGCTCTGTTCGAGTTCCTGTTCAAGTACCGGCCTGTGGTGTTCGACAAGGGCCGGCTCGCGTTCGCGGCTGGACCCGCGACCTACCTCGTCATCGCGATCGCATTGGCGATCGCCGTGCCCGCGCTGATCGCGTACGCGCGGATGCGCATGCGGGGCGGTCCGCGCGACCGGGCGATCCTGCTGGCGCTCCGGCTCGCGGTCCTCGCGATCGTCGTCGTCGCGCTGCTGCACCCGATCCTGGTCGTCTCGGAGGCGGTACCGCAGCGCAACGTCGTAGGCGTGCTCGTGGACGACTCTCGCAGCATGCGGATCGCGGACCTGAACGGGACCACGCGCGCCGACGCCGTGCGCCATCTCCTCGGGTCGCGTGACAGCTCACTCTACCGGGCGCTCGCGGACAAGTTCGTCGTTCGACTCTTCCGCTTCTCGGGGAATGGCGAGCGGGTCGCTCAGCTCGGCGATCTCTCGTACGACGGTGTTCGAACTCAGCTCGGCCCCGCGCTCGAGGCCGCACGGCAGGAGCTCACCGGCGTGCCGCTTTCGGGTCTGGTGCTCGTTTCCGACGGCGCCGACAACTCGACCGGCTCGCTCACCGACGCCGTGATGTCGCTCGGTGCCCGCCACGTCCCGGTGTTCACCGTGGGGGTCGGGCGCGAGCGCTTCACCAAGGACATCGAAGTCAGTCGCGTTGAAGCGCCGCGGACCGTGTTGAAGGGCGCGTCGCTCGTGGTGGATGTCATGGTCGCGCAGCGCGGCTACACGGGCGACAAGGTGCAACTGATCGTCGAGGACGGCGGACAGATCATCAGCACGCAGTCCGTCACGCTGTCGGGCGACGGCGAGGCGATTCCGATCCGCGTCCGCGTGCCGACCACAGAGGCAGGCGCTCGCGTGCTCACGTTCCGGATACCGCCACAGCCCGGCGAGATGGTGGCGCAGAACAACACGCAGCAGGCGATCGTGAACGTAAGCGACCGTCGCGAGAAGATCCTCTATATCGAAGGGGAGCCGCGATTCGAGATGGCGTTCCTGCGCCGGGCCGTCCGCGACGACAAGAATCTGCAGATCGTCACGCTGCAGCGGCTGGCGAAGGACCAGTTTCGTCGCTTCAGCGTCGACGACAGCCTCGATCTCGTCGCCGGCTTCCCGAAATCGCGGGACGAGCTCTTCTCGTACAAGGGCGTCATTCTCGGCAGCATCGAGGCGAGCTACTTCACGGGCGATCAGCTCCGGATGCTGGCGGACTTCGTCAGCGAGCGTGGCGGTGGCCTCCTCGCGTTAGGCGGGCGGCGCGCGCTCGGCGAAGGCGGGTTCGCCGGAACGCCGGTGTCCGAGGTGCTCCCCGTCGATCTCGGCGGCGGGCCGAACGACAAGGCCGGGTACCTGAGCGAGCTGAAGGTCGACGTGACCGTTCCGGGATCCATGCACGCGGCCACACAGATCGCCGAAGCCGAGAGCACGTCGGCCAAGCGGTGGAAAACGATGCCGCACGTGACCAGCGTGAACCGGATAGGTCGCGCGAGGCCCGGGGCAACTGTCCTGCTGACCGGTGAAAGCTCCAGGGGTGGCGAGCGTGAGACTGTGCTCGCCTATCAGCGGTATGGACGCGGCAAGGCGATCGTGTTTCCGGTGCAGGACTCGTGGCGTTGGCAGATGGAGAACGGCGTGGACGACGTGACGTTCGAGTCGTTCTGGCGCCAGTTGCTGCGATGGCTCGTGAGCGATGTGCCGTCGCGCGTGATGGTCGCAGCTGCCGGAGACCAGGCGGCTCCCGGTGACGCGGTCGAGCTCAACGCCGAGATCTCCGACAAGACGTTCCTCAAGGTCAACAACGCGGAAGCCGTTGCCCGTGTGACTTCTCCGTCGGGAAACGTCTCCGAGATGCCACTGGAGTGGTCGGTGACGCGCGACGGTCAGTACAAGGCGTCGTTCACGCCGACGGAGAAAGGGCTCTATCGCGTGGACGTGCGTGCGCGCATGGGCACCGACTCGATCGTGAGCGACCCGTCGTACGTCGCGGCGGGCGATCTCGCGACCGAGTACTTCGGCGCCGAGATGCGCGCGCCGCTGCTCAAGCGCATTGCCGACGAGACGGGAGGCCGGTTCTACACGGGTGACAACGTGGCCCAGCTCGCGAAGGACATCGTCTTCACGGACGCGGGGAATACCGTCGTGGACCGGAAGGACCTCTGGGACATGCCGATCGTGTTCCTGCTCATCCTCGGGCTCGTGACGAGCGAATGGGGATATCGAAAGGTGAGAGGGCTCGCGTGAGGTTGCGCGCTGGAGCCGTGCTGCTGGCGGCCACGCTAGCGTTGGCGCCCGATGTTTCGCGCGCACAGGGCGGTCGTGCTCGCGTGTTGATCGTCAGCGGCGTGGCAGGCGAGCCGCAATACGCCGACGAGTTCTTCAAGCAGGCGACGACGATGATCGATGCGCTGAAAACGCGGTTCGGCGTGCCCGACTCCGAGATCGTCTACCTCGCGGAGAATCCGGCGCGCGATGCCGCGAGGATCAAGGCCGCGTCCACGAAGGCGAACATCGAGCGCGAGCTCACCGCGCTCGGTGCGCAGTCCAGGACGGGCGACGTGCTGTTCGTGATGCTGATCGGGCACGGGAGCGGCGACGGAACCACGTCGAAGTTTGCCATTCCCGGGCCGGATATCACGGCGAACGACTTCGCGCGTGTGCTCGACGGTATCGGCGGACCCACGATCGCGTTCGTGAACACGAGCAGCGCGAGCGGCGGATTCATCGGCACGCTGTCGGGCCCGAATCGCGTGATCGCTACCGCGACGAAGTCCGACATGGAGCGCAACGAGACCCGCTTCGCCAACTATTTCGTGCAGGCCTATGCGACCGACGTCGCCGACGCCGACAAGGACGGGCGCGTCTCCGTGCTCGAGGCCTTCGACTACGCCCGGCGCGAAGTCGCGCGCGCATACGAGAGCGAGAACCACCTCCTCACGGAGCATGCGCAGCTCGACGATAACGGCGACAGGAAGGGAACCGCGGCGCCGGACGCGAAGTCGGGCGACGGGTCGCTCGCTCGCCGCGTGTTCCTCGGTGGGCGCGCCGGGAGTGTCGCGGCCGCGGCGCACGCCGCGTCGAGTGACCCACGTGTCGCCGCGCTCGAGCGCGAGAAAGACTCGATCGAGACGAAGCTCGATTCGCTCAGGCGCAGGAAGGCAACGATGGACTCGACGGCGTACGAGAAGGCGCTCGAGACTCTCCTGGTCCAGCTCGCGGAAAAGAACAAAGCCATCCGTGAGGCCACGGGAGGTCGACCATGATTCGCGCGACCGCATCCGTCTACCGAATCGCGGTGCTGCTCGCGACCGTCGCCAGCGTGTCGTGCGCGAACGATCGCCCTGCGTGGGCGTCGCAGGGCGCGCAGGATGACCCGGCGCAGCTCAAGCGGGCCGGTGAGCTCGAGCGGTCGGGCAAGTACGACGAGGCGATCGGGATCTACAGGGAGCTTGCCGCGAAGGACGGTCCGACGGCGGTCGCCAGCCGCCGCGGGCTGCTGCGGACGCTCTCCGAAACGGGCAAGTACGCGGACGCCGAGGACGCGGGACGGCGGTTCGTTGCCGGCGCGGGCGGCGTGGAGCTGCAGAACGCGTTAGGCGAGGTGCTGCGGCTTCGCGGCAAGACCGCTGCCGCCGAGTCGGCCTTCAAGGCAGCGATGACGGGGCGGGCATCCGATAGCCTGACGGCGCGTCTGAACCTCGACGTGCTGCACTTCGATCGCGGCGCGCACGCCGAGGCACTGAAGGACCTGGACGGGTTCATTGACGTCTACAACTCACGGCGCCGGTCGTTGACCTCCGAGGAGCTCATGGCGGTCGGCACGGCGTGTCGGTATCTGGGGGTCACGAACCCACAGCTGTTCAAGGATGCGCTCAAGGCGTACGACGAGGCGATCGCACGCGACTCGACCAATCAGGAGGCCCAGCTTCGCGAGGTCGAGCTGTTCCTCGACAAGTACAACAGCGGCGAGGCGAAAAAGACGGTCGCGGCCCTGCTCGCGAAGAACCCGCGTCATCCCCGTGCGCTGCTCGCGTCCGCGCGCGTTGCGTACTTCGACGGCAGTGGCGCCGCGGCGGAGATCGTGCGCAAGAGCCTCGAGGTGAACCCGGATGCACCGGCAGCGCGGGCATTTCTCGGGTCGATCTATTTCGATGGCGAGGACTACGCGGCGTCGGCAAAGGAAGCAGAACGGGCGCTCGCGACGGACTCCACGCTGGTCGAGGGGCTCAGCGTGCTCGCCGCCTCGCGCTACCTGCAGGGCGATCGCGCGGGATTCGATGCGCTCGAGCGTCGCGCACTGGCGCAGAACCCGAAGGAAGCGGACTTCTTCGTCAACATGGCCGAGGCGGCCGCGCGAAACCGGCTGTATGCCCAGGCGGTCGATTTCGCGCGCGAAGGCGTGGTCGCGGATTCCACGGCGTGGCGCGCGTACGGCGTGTTAGGCATGAACCAGCTGCGTGTTGGCGCGATGGATGAAGGCAGGAAGAATCTGGATCGTGCGTTTGCCGGTGATCCGTACGACGTATGGATCAAGAACACGCTCGACTTGCTGGACACGTTCAAGGATTACAAGGAAACAGCGTCGCCGCGGTTCCGGTTCGTGGTGGATGGCAAGGAATCGGAGCTGTTGTCCACGTACCTCCGCGATCTCGCCGAGGAGGCGTACGACTCCCTGGCGGCGCGATATCAGTACAAGCCGCAGACACCGATCCGGCTCGAGGTCTATCGCTCGCATGCCGACTTCTCCGTGCGGACCGTGGGCCTGGCCGGGCTCGGCGCGCTCGGCGTGAGCTTCGGCACAACGCTGGCGATGGATTCGCCGGCGGCGCGCGATGCCGGCGATTTCAACTGGGGCTCGACGTTCTGGCACGAGCTGGCGCACACGTTCACGTTAGGCGCGAGCGACCACCGCGTGCCGCGGTGGCTCTCCGAGGGGCTGTCCGTTCTGGAGGAGCGCCGTGCCCGGAAGGGCTGGGGCGCCGACGTGACGCCGGAATTCCTGGCCGCCTACAAGTCGGGGAAGCTCGTGAAGGTGAGCCGGATGAACGACGGCTTCATGCGGCCGGCGTACCCGCAGCAGCTGATCTTCTCGTATTACCAGGCGTCGCTGGTGGGTGAGCTCATCGAGCGCGACTTCGGCCAGCGCGCCATCGTGGACATGCTGAACGCGTACAAGACCGGCGCCACCACGGAGCAGGTCTTTCAGCGCGTGCTCAAGCTGAGCCCCGAGGCGTTCGACGCGAAGTTCGACGCCTACCTCAAGGAGCGGTTCGGCAAGCTCATGGCCGTGATCGAGCCCAAGGACGTGCGCAAGGACGCAATGCCCCGGGCGCCGGCGGTCGACGGAGAATACACGTCAACGCTCTCGCAGGGCATCGCCGCGCTCGAGATGAAGAATTACGACGAGGCGATCAAGTGGCTCGAGAAGGCGAAGACGCTGTTCCCGGAAGATGCCAGCGCGCAGGGGCCGTACTGGCTGCTCGCGCAGGCCTACAAGGCGAAGGGCAACGCGCGCGCCGAGGCGAACGAGCTGACGGCGATGACGTTGCGCAACGAGGATCACTACGGTGCGAACATTGAGCTCTCGAGCGTGCTGGAACAGCTTGGTGACAGCGCCGGTGCGGCCGCGGCGCTCGATCGCGCGATGTACATCTCGCCCTACGATCCAGCGCAGCATGCGCGGCTCGCCGCGTTGTTCGCCCGCACGGGCAACAAGCGTGGCGCGGTGCGTGAACGCCAGGCGATCGTGGCGCTGAACCCCGTGGACCGCGCCGAGGCGCTGTATCAGCTCGCGCTCGCGTACTACGAGGCGGGCGATGGGACGTCGGCACGGCGCGAGGTGCTGCGAGCCCTCGAGGATGCGCCGAACTTCGAAAAAGCCCAGGAGCTTCTGCTGCGGCTGCAGCGGGGGAATCGCTCGGGCGGAGGAGGGGATTGAGATGGGAAGCGCTCGACGGTCCAGGCGGTACATAGCGCTCGCGCTCGTTGGCGCCGCGGCGGTCACGCTGTCGGCTCAGCGGGGCATCTTCGTGGGCGGCGCGCCGGAGGAAGGCAACCCAACGTACGACGGCCGCCTAACGTTCGTGCGTCTCCGGTACCCGGGCTATGGGGGCATGACGGAAGAGGGCCCGGGCTGGAAGCACGACTACCCGACGGCCGAGCGGCACCTGACGAAGATCCTGTCCGAGATCTCCTATCTCAATCCGCGCCAGGACTCGAGCAACATCCTGGACTTCGGCGACAAGGAAATCATGCGCTACCCGGTCTTGTACTTCTCGGAGCCCGGGTACTGGCAGCCGACAGACGACGAGGTGAAGAACGTGCACGACTATCTCGTCAAGGGCGGCTTCATGATCATCGATGACTTCCGTGTGTTCCACTGGCCGAACCTGCAGGACCAGATGCGGCGCGTGCTGCCGGAGGCGCAGTGGTTGCCCGTCGAGCCGAACAGCCCGGTGTGGGATTCGTTCTTCCGCGTGGACGAGGAGGATCTCCAGCGCCCCGGGATCTACGGGCCGCCGATTCAATACCTCGGCATCTTCGAGGACAACGACCCCACCAAGCGTCTCATGGTCATCGCGAACTACAACAACGACGTGGGCGATGCCTGGCAGTGGTCCGATCAGGGCTTCCTGCCGATCGACCTCACGAACGAGGCATACAAGCTCGGCGTGAACTACTTCATGTATGCTTTGACTCATTAGCCGCGCCGAGCAGCTACCAGCCATCAGCCATCAGCTCGAACGGCGAAGTCCAGTTCCCAGTTTCCGATTTCCGATTCCCGATTCCCGATTCCCGATTCCCGATTCCGATGTCAGCAACAGCGGAACAACAGGTCGCGCTAACCGGCGCTGACGACATTGCCCTCGCGGACAAGCTTCGCGCCGGTCACCAGCAGATCATCAGCGAGCTCCGAAAGCTGATCATCGGCCAGGACGACGTCATCGAGCAGGTCCTCGTGTCGCTCTTCGCCGGCGGCAACTGCCTCATCATCGGCGTACCGGGCCTCGCCAAGACGCTGCTCGTTCATACGATTGCGCGCGTGCTCGACCTCAAGTACTCGCGCATCCAGTTCACGCCGGACCTCATGCCGTCCGACATCACCGGCACGGACATCATCCAGGATGATCCGGCGAGCGGTCAGCGGCGCATGGTGTTCACGCCCGGCCCGGTATTCGCGAACATCGTCCTCGCCGACGAGATCAACCGCACGCCGCCCAAGACGCAGTCGGCCATGCTCGAGGCGATGCAGGAGCATCGCGTCACCGTGCAGGGCAAGACGTACGATCTCACCGAGCCGTTCTTCGTGTTCGCCACGCAGAACCCGATCGAGCTCGAGGGCACCTACCCACTCCCCGAGGCGCAGCTCGATCGCTTCATGTTCCAGATCATCATCGAGTACCTGACGGAAGATCAGGAGATCGAAGTTGTCCGATCGACGACGTCGCTGCAGAATCCGAAATTCTCGCACGCGGTGACCGGCAACGACATCGTCGAGTTCCAGCGCCTCGTGCGGCGAGTGCCGGTGTCGGAGCCGGTGACGCGTTATGCGGTGAACATCGCGCGCTACTCGCGGCCGGGCTCCGGCGTGGCGCCGGACTTCATCAAGAAGTGGGTCAACTACGGCGCTAGCGTTCGCGCGGCGCAGTGGATGATCCTCGGCGGCAAGGCGCGTGCGCTCATGCATGGCCGCTACCACGTTGGCTTCGAGGACATCCGCGCCCTCGCGCACCCCGTGCTGCGCCACCGGATCCTGCTCAACTTCCACGCGCAGTCGGAGCGCGTGACGACCGACCAGATCGTCGCACAACTCATCAAGGCTGTGCCGACGCCGAAGAGTGGACTGTGATGAAGGTTTGCGAGAGGCTACTGGCTGGGAACCGGGAACAGGGAATGGGGAACTGTGAGTCCGCACGGACGTTCGGTTCCCGGTTCCCGGTTCCCAGTTCCCAGTTTCCTGGCAGAAAGGCCGCATGACGAGCAACCCGCTCCCCGGCGTCCAGTTCCTCGACCCGGCCGTCCTGGCCCGGATCGGGAACCTCGAGCTCGTCGCGCGCACCGTTGTCGAGGGCTTCCTCGGCGGGCTCCATCGGTCGCCGCATCTCGGCACATCCATCGACTTCGCCGAACACCGCGCGTACATGCCAGGCGATGACATTCGACGCATCGACTGGCGACTCTATGGGCGAGTAGACCGCTACTACATCAAGGAATACGAGGCCGACACCAACACGAACTTCAACGTGCTGCTGGACGTCTCGAAATCCATGAGCTTTGGCAGCGGAGCGGTGACGAAGCTCGACTACGCGCGGACGCTGGCCGCATGCCTCGCGTACTTCGCGAACCAGCAGCGTGACCGCGTGGGGCTCATCACGTGGGATGAGGACATCGTCGAGATCGTCCCGCCGTCCGCGAAGCACCTGCCTAACGTGCTGCACGCGCTCGCCCGGGCTACCCCGCAGCGGCCCGGCAACATCGAGCGCGTCTTCCGCAAGCTCGCCGAGCAGTTCAAGCGGCGCAGCATGCTGCTCGTGATCTCCGACTTCTACGAGGACCCGGGCAAGATCCTCGACGCGTTCGCGCAGCTCCGCGGCCGCGGCAACGACCTCATGGCGATGCACCTGCTCGACACCGCGGAGCTCGAGTTCCCCTATGACGGCGCCACGAGCTTCGAGGACATCGAGACCGGGGAGCGCATTCCCGTGATCCCGGAGTACCTGCGTGACCAATACCGGACGATGATTCGCGCGCACACGGAGCGCATCGAGAAGCTCTGCGGCGATCAGGGCGTGGACTACTGGCTGTTCGATACGTCCATGCCACTCGATTACGCGCTGTTCGCCTTCCTCTCGCGGCGTCAATTCCTGACGCGGGTGCGCTAGTGTCCTTCCTCGCGCCGCTCTTCTTCGCCGGGCTTGCGGCCCTCGCCGTCCCGATTCTCGTGCACCTCACGCACAAGGAGCGGAAGGACGTCGTGGTCTTCCCATCGCTCATGTTCCTGAGCCGCATCCCGTACCAGGCCGTCCGGAAGCAGCGGATTCGCCACTGGCTGCTGTTCGCGCTGCGGTGTCTCGCCCTCATATTCCTCGCGCTCGCGTTCGCGCGCCCATTCCTCGACCGACCTGCCGCGGCTGCGCCGGTTCGTTCGCTCGGAGCGCGGGAGCTCGTGATCCTGCTCGACCGCTCGTACAGCATGGACTACGGCGATCGGTGGTCGCGCGGTGTCGCGGCCGCGAAGCGCGCGATCGCGGGTCTTGGCGGGAGCGATCGCGCATCACTCGTGACGTTCGACCTGACCGCGACGGCGGCAACCGAGCCGACGGGCGACAAGGGCGTTCTCACCGCGGCGCTGACCGGCGTGAAGCCGGGCGCCGGCGCAACGCGCTACGAGCCCGCGTTCAAGCTCGCGCAGCGAATCCTCGCGGACTCCAGGCTGCCCCGGCGCGAGGTCCTGCTGATCTCGGACTTCCAGCGCGGTGGCTGGGATGGTCGCGACTCGCCGTCGCTGCCGGCCGGAACTACGGTGAACCAGGTCGACCTCGCCGACGCGAAAACGTCGAACGTCGCCGTGACGGGAGTCGATTTCCGACGCGACTATGCCGAGGACCGCGAGCGCGTCGCGATCACGGCGCGTCTCGTCAACCGGTCGGCCGAGCTACGAACCGGCCATTCGGTAACACTGGAGCTCAATGGTCGTGCGGTCGAGACGAAGCAGGTGAACGTCGGAGCAAACGCCGCCGCGACCGTGGACTTCGCTGCCGTGCCGCTGCCGGCCGGGACGACGCGCGGTGTCGTCAGGCTCGCCGACGACGCTCTGCCTCGCGACAACGCCTTCTACTTCGCGATCTCGCGCGGTCAGGCGCTCTCTGTCCTGGTGATCGACGGGCGTGAAGGTGCCGCACCGCGAAGCCTTTACCTCGAACGCGCGCTCGAGATCGGCGATCAGCCGAGCTTCCGGGTCACGACCAAACGCCTTGGCTCCGTGACTGCGTCGGACTTCGCCGGCCGTTCGCTCGTCCTGCTCAACGACTCGGATCTCCCCGGCGGAGAGCTCGGGCGCCGTCTCGTCGAGTACGTGCAGAACGGCGGGGGTCTCCTCGTTGCGCTTGGCGACCGCGCGGCACCGCGTGACCGGCCGGCGTACGCCTCCGAGCTCTTGCCCGCCACGGCGGACGCGCCGATCGACCGCACCGCCGACCGCGGCGGCACGCTGGGCTACATCGACCGCAGCCATCCGATCTTCGAGGTCTTCAGCGCACCGCGGAGCGGGGATTTCTCGACGCCACGGTTCTTCCGTTATCGCAACATCACGCCGGCGCCCGGCGATCAGCAACTGGCCCGCTTCGACGACGGTCACATCGCGCTCCTCGAGCGCAAGGTGGGCCGCGGGCGGGTGCTCGTGTGGTCGTCGTCGGTCGACGGCATCTGGAACGACCTGCCGCTACAGCCGGTATTCCTTCCGGTAGCTCATCAGATAGCGAAATACGCAGCAGCCTATGCAGACGAGCGCCCATGGAGCATCGTGGGGCAGGTCGCGAATTTGCCGGGCATCTTTCGTGATAGCACCGGGCCCGGCGACGCGGCGAGCAAGGCAGAGTACGTCGCGGTGGCGCCATCGGGTGAGCGGATACGTCTCGAGGGCACGGCCCGCCGGTCGGTGGAGCTTCGCGAGCAAGGGTTCTACGAGTTGCAGCGCGCGGGGTCGCGCGGCGAGCCGCATGTCGTTGCGGTGAACGTCGACCTCGCCGAGTCGGACCTGACGGCGGTCGAGCCGCAGCTGCTCACCGGGGCGATGATCGCCCGTGCGGGCGCGGACTCCACGTCGTCGGCAATCGAGGCCTCCACGCCCGTCGAGCTCGAACGGCGTCAGGGATTCTGGTGGTATCTGTTGGCAGCGGTGCTGCTGTTGCTGGTGGGGGAGACCCTGCTCTCGAACCAGCTGTCACGGCGCATCGCGGTTCCACGTTAGACCTCGTTAGGCAGGAGAGCGACGATGGCCAGCACGATCGAGATTCCGTCGGCCCACGAAACGCTGCTCGGTGTCATCCGCCGCGTTCGTGCGCGCTGGCGCCTCAAGCTCGCCCTCCGCGGTGCCGCGATCGTGCTCTGCGCGCTCGTGGTCGCGGTGCTCGTCGGCGCATACGTCATGCAGACGGCCCGGTTCGCTCCCGGTGCCATCACCGGCGTGCGAATCGCCGCCTATGTCGTGCTCGCCGTGCTCCTCATCCAGTACATGGTGAGGCCGCTTCTGCGGCGCGCGAGTGACGAGCACATCGCGCTGTACCTCGAGGAGCACGAGCCGTCGCTGGATGCCGCCGTGCTGAGCGCGGTCGAACACGGCAAGCTCACGCAGGACACGCCCGACCGTTCGCCATTGCTCGCGCGGCGCCTCATCGAGAGTGCGATCGAGCGGAGCCATCAGGTCTCCGACGGCGCCCGCGTGGATCAACCCCAGATCCTGCGCGCGGCGATGTTCGGCGGCGTCGCGGCGCTGATCGGGTTGCTCGCGGTCGGAGTCGGGCCAGCGTTCCTGCGCGATGGCGCGCGGCTCCTGTTGGCACCGTGGCGCAGCGCCGAGGCGGCGCAGCCCTACGCCATCGCCGTCGTGCCGGGGAACGTGACGGTTGCCAAAGGCGGAGACCAGGAAGTGAGCGCCACGCTCCGCGGCTTCACGGCCGAAGGCGTTCAGCTCTCGGTGCGCCGCGGCTCGGCAGCCCAATGGGAGCGGCTGCCCATGACAGCGGGTGGAGACTCGGCGCACTTCTCCATTCGGCTGTTCGACATCGCCGAACGCACGGAGTACTACGTCGAGTCGAATGGTGTGAGGTCCGCGCTGTTCCGCATCGACGTCGCCAATCTGCCGTACGTCAAGAAGATCGATCTCGAGTACCGCTATCCAGGCTATACCGGCATGGCGTCCGAGACCGTTGCCGACGGTGGCGACATCGCGGCGCCTCGTGGAACGACGGTCATCGTGCACGCGACGACGACGATGCCCGTTAAGGGCGGGCGGCTGCTCATCGAAGGCAAGCAGCCGACAGCGCTCACGCTGAACGGCGACGGGACGCTCACCGTGCCGATCCAGGTGCTCACGAACGGCTTCTACAAGCTCGAGCTCCAGACCGAGCGCGGCGATTTCATCCCCGGCTCGCTCGACTACACGATCGACGTGCTCGACGACCGGCCACCCACGATCACGTTCGAGAAACCGGGGCGCGATACGAAGGTCACGGCGGTGGATGAGGTCTTCACGCAGGTGAAGGCCACCGACGACTACGGCGTGTCCACGATCGACCTCATGTACTCGGTGAACGGTGGGCCGGAAAAGACCGTGTCGCTGCAGGCCGGAGGCAAGCGCCTGCGTGAGGTGGTGGCGGGTCACACGTTCTTCCTCGAGGAGCTCGGGCTCAAACCCGGGGATCTCATCTCGTACTATGCGCGCGCTCGCGACAACGGCGCGAGCAACGGGCAGGAAGCGAAGACCGACATTTACTTCATGAGCGTTAGGCCGTTCGACCAGACCTACAAGCAGGCGGAGGCGGGCGGAGCAGGTGGAGGCGGGGCCGACGACCCGGGCGAGCTGACGGAGCGCCAACGCCAGGTGGTCGCTGGCACGTTCAAGGTCGATCGTGACCGGAAGACGACGCCGCCGAACCAGCTGCGCGAGAACTTCGCGACGCTCAACCTCTCGCAGGGGCGCATCCGCGAAGCGGTCGAGACGCTCGTACGCCGGATGATGGAGCGCAACATCACGGCGATCGACACGGCGTTCAAGATCATCGCCGAGGAGTTGCCGCAGGCCGCGAAGGAGATGCAGGTCGCCGAAGAGAAGCTCCTCGCCCGCAACTCCACCGACGCGCTTCCCCCGGAGCAGCGTGCGCTCCAACACCTGCAGCGTGCGGAGGCGGCATTCAAGGAGTACCAGATCGCACGCGGCCAGGGCGGTGGTGCCAGCGGGAACCAGCAGTCCAACGCCGAGGACCTCGCGGACCTGTTCGAGCTGGACGCGGACAAGCTCCGCAACCAGTACGAGACGGTCGATCGTGGCTCGCAGCAGCAGCAGGCGGACAACAAGGTGGACGAGACGGCGGAAAAGCTGAAGCAGCTCGCGAGCCGTTTGCAGCAGGAGAACGAGCGACTCAAGAACGGCATGCGCGGGCAGCCCGGCCAGCAGAGCGGCGGCGGCGGTGCCAGTCAGCGGCAACTGGCCGACGAAGCAGAGCAGATGGCGCGTCAGCTCGAGCGCCTCGTGCGCGAGAACCCGCAGAGCGCGAACAACGACAAGATCGAGGAGAGCGCTCGGCGGTTGCAGGATGCGGCGAACGCCATGCGGCGATCCGCCACCGGCGCGAACGACGGCGGCGTCTCGCAGGGGGCCGCCGCGCTCGACCGTCTTCAGGAAGCCCGGCGGCTGCTCGATGAGAATCGCAGCGCCCGCACGGCACGTGACCTCGATGACGCGGTGCGGAAGGCGGAGAAGATTGCCAACGACCAGCGTCAGATTGCCGGTGACGTCGACAAGCTCTCGAAGGGCGCGGCGAGCGGCAACCCCGACGCGGGGGAGGCGAATCGCCTGACGGGCCGACAAAAGGAGATGGAGAACGATGTCCGGCAGCTCGAGGGCCAGCTGGATCGCATGCGCCGCGACTCGCAGAAGGATCACGCGGAGGCCTCGAAGAAGATGCAGGAGGCCGTCACGTCCATGCGCGAGAACCGACTCGCCGATCGCGTGCAGGCGTCGCAACGCCTAACGCAGGCCGTGGTGCAGGGACGCGTACCGACGGACTACGCCAAACAGTTCGAGTCGGCGATCACCGAAGGCGTCGAGGAGATGCGGCAGAAGGTGAACGAGGCCGCGGCGGCGTCTCGTGGTGAGGCGGACGGTAAGGCCGCGGGCAAGTCGCTGGACCGCGCTCGTGATCTCGTGCGAAGCCAGGAATCCCTGGCCGACCGCATGCGGCAGCGCCGGCTCGGTGAAGGCGGCAACCAGGGCGACACGTCGCGCGCCAACGCGCAGGGCTCGCGAGGCGCTCCCGGCAACCAACAGGGACAGGGACAGAACGGCCAGCAGAGCGCGAGCGGTCAACAGCAGGGGCAGAACGGGAAGGCGGGCCAGCAGAGCCAGAGCCAGGGTCAGGCTGGTCAGCAGGGACAGAACGGCCAGCAAGGACAGAACGGTCAGCAGGGACAGAACGGCCAGCAGGGCGGGGCCCAGCAACAGGGCGGTCAGATGGGCGGCGGCGGGGCCTCGCAGAGCAACGAGCAAGGTCCCGGCGGCCGGCTTGGCGGCAACCAGCAGGGCGGCCCGCCTAACGTGGGAGGGCGCCTCAGCCCGGACGACATCCGCCAGTTCTCGCGGGAGTTCCGCGATCAGCGTCAATCCGCCGAGCAGCTCAAGCGCGAGCTGCAGCAGATGGGCGTCGATCCGTCGGACCTCAACCGGATGATCGATCAGATGCGGCAGCTGGAAAACGGGAAGAACTACGACGATCCGGCGTCGCTGGAGAAGCTGCAGCAGTCGCTCATCGAAGGGCTCAAGGCATTCGAGTTCGCGCTGCGGCGCCAGGTCGAGGGTAACGATCGCGGGCGGCCCGTGTTAGGCGCCTCGGGCGATGTCCCGGCAGGGTTCCGACAGATGGTTGACGAGTACTACAGATCGCTGTCCCGGAAGCCACAGAAATAGGCAACGTCCGGGGCACCTAACGACCGCGGGCGCCCGGGTGGTCTGATCATGTCCTCCGAGAAACTTCCCGAAGTCTGGCTCCGCGGTCCGCTGCCGGGCGTGTCGCCGCTCCTGATGCCGGCGGCCCACTGTCTCATGCAGTGCCGCGAGGAGATCGTGACCGTGGCCGACCTGACGACCGAGCAGCTCTGGGCGAAGCCCGGGGGCGCGGCGTCGGCCGGCTTTCACCTGCGACACATCGTGGGTAGTCTCGACCGACTGCTGACGTATGCGCGCGGCGCTCAGCTCGACCGCCATCAGCTCGCGTACCTCCGCGTCGAGGGAGAGCCGGGTGAGCCGCCCGAAACTCCCCCAAGCCTGGTCGCGTCGGCGCAGGCCGCGATCGACTCGGCCGTCCAGGTCCTTCGCTCGACGAGCGATTCGGATCTTCTGCATCCGAGATCGGTCGGGCGCGCCGCGTTGCCCTCCACGGTGCTCGGCCTTCTGTTTCACTCGGCCGAGCATACGCACCGGCACACCGGACAGCTCGTGACGACAGCGAAGATCGTCCGGTCCCGAACCACCTCAACGTATCGTCTTTCGTGATCATATCCCGCATCGACGACTTCCTGAGCTACGTAGACAGTGTGCGCGGCCGGACGCGTCGCCTCGTCCAGACGATCCCGCCCGACCGAGTCGAATGGACGCACCGCGAAGGCGCGTTCACCCTCGGTGGCCTCGTTCGACACATCGGATCCACCGAGCGCTACATGTTCGCCGAGACCGCACGCGGGAACCCGAGTGCGTATCCGGGCCACGGTCGCGATCTCGCCGATGGCTACGACGCCGTGCTCGCCTATCTGGATCGCACGCATGCCGAGGCGCTCGATATCTATCGCTCGTTGAGTCCCGAGGCGCTCGCGGGGCGGTGCACGACGCCGGCCGGCACGAGCATCACGACGTGGAAGTGGCTCCGCGCCATGGTCGAGCACGAGATCCATCATCGCGGACAGCTCTACCTCATGCTCGGCATGATTGGCGTACGAACGCCTCCGCTTTACGGCCTCACCGAAGAGCAGCTTCGTGAGCGCAGCGCACGCGCGTGACGCCCACCCTCGACGTTCGCATCGTTCCGGCGACCGAGAAGGACACGCCGGTGATCCTCTCGCTCATCAAGGGACTCGCGGACTACGAGCGGCTCGCGCACGAAGTCGAAGCGACCGAGGAGGGCATCCACGAGTCGCTGTTCGGCGACTGGCCGGCGGCAGAAGTAGTGCTGGCGTACGTCGGCTCGGAGGTAGCCGGCTTCGCGTTGTTCTTCCACAACTTCTCCACGTTTCTCGGCCGGCGTGGGCTCTATCTGGAAGACCTCTTCGTCCTCCCGGCATATCGCGGCCGCGGCGTCGGCAAGCGCCTCCTCGCGCATCTCGCCCGCGTCGCGATCGAACGCCGATGTGGCCGGATGGAATGGTGGGTCCTCGACTGGAACGAGAGCGCGATCCGATTTTACAGGAGCATCGGCGCTCGGCCAATGGACGATTGGACGGTGTACCGCGTGGACGGCGATGCGCTGGCGAGGCTGGCGGACCTCTGATCGCCTGACGACCACCACCCGCACCTGATCGAATCGTGCGCTCCGCCTCCTATGTGCTCGCGGCGCTCGCCGCCGGGTTCGTGCTCGGCAGCCTCGCCGCCGCGTCCTCGAGCCCGGCGGCGCTTCGGGTGGTAGCGATCATCGAACCGTTAGGCACGCTGTGGGTGAACGCGATCCGGATGACCGTCGTCCCACTCGTCGTGTCGGTGCTCATTACCGGCGTCGTCACGAGCATCGGCGCGCGATCGCTCGGTCGTCTCGGGGCTCGCGCCCTCGTGACGTATGCGATTCTGCTGGTCATCGCCGGGCTCATCGCGCTCGTCATCGCGCCGCCGCTGCTGGCGCGAATTCCGCTCACGCCCGACGTCGCCGACCGCCTCCGTGCGACCGCCACGACGGCGGCTGCATCGACGGTCACGGCCGTCGAGCAGTTGCCGTCGCTCGCGCAGCGGCTCATTGAAACGGTCCCCGCCAATGCAGTCCGTGCGGCGGCGGACGGCGCGATGCTGCCGCTCGTCGTGTTCACGCTGGTGCTGGCGCTGGGTATCGTTCGGCTCGCGGTGCCGGTTCGCGACGTCGTCGTCGGCTTCTTCAGTGGTGTGGCCGATGCCATGCTCGTTGTCGTCGGGTGGGTGCTCGCGGCTGCACCCGTGGGCGTGTTCGCGCTGGCTCTGTCGGTCGCGGCGCGCGCGGGGATTCAGGCGGCGGGCGCCCTGTTGTACTACATCGTCGTGCTTGCCGTGACGCTGGTGGTCGTCACGCTGATGCTGTATCTGCCTGTCGTGCTCGTCGGCGGGGTGTCGCTGCGCACCTTCGTCGTCGCTGCGCTCCCGGCGCAGGCGGTGGCCATGAGCTCGCGATCGTCGCTCGCGGCACTTCCTGCGATGTTGCGGGAGACCCGTGACCGACTGGCCATGCCGCCGGAAGCGACGAGCTTCGTGTTGCCGCTCGCGGTATCGGTGCTCCGGATGAACGTCCCGCCACGGTGGGTGATCAGCGCCGCTTTCCTCGGCCAGCTCTACGGGGTGGAGATGGGGCTCGCCTCGCTGGTGTGGATGCTGGCCACGGCAGTACTCATCAGCTTCAGTGTGCCCGGGATCCCGAGCGCCAGTCTGTTCATGATGGCGCCGGTACTCGTGTCGTTAGGCCTGCCGGCGGAGGGCGTGGGGCTGCTCATCGCGGTCGACACGATTCCCGACATGTTCAACACGCTCGCGAACGTGACGGGGCACATGGCGTCGACCGCTGTAGTTGCTCGCGAGAGGCGTTGACTGGGCGACTGGCGACTGGCGACTGGCGACTGGGAACCGGGAACTGAGGCCCTCTATCGGGACGACGGCGATTCCTCGCCCCCGCGCCTGCGGCGCTCCGCTCGGAATGACAACGCTCTTTCGTCCGTCGCCCGTCGTCCGTCCCCCGTCCCCGGCAGTCGCCAGTCGCCAGTCGCCAGCCGCCTACGTCCGAGCTCGCGCCCTGACGCGGATGTTCAGCGTTTCGACCACGACCGAGAACGCCATCGCGAAGTACGTATACCCCTTCGGGATGTGCTGCCCGATCCCTTCAGCCACGAGGTTGGTACCGATCAGCACGAGGAAGCTCAGGGCCAGCATCTTCACAGTCGGGTGACGGTCCACGAAGGCGCTGATCGGTCCCGACGCCACGAGCATGATTCCCAGCGCGAACACGTTCGCCGCGATCATGATCGACACCTGATCCACCATCCCCACCGCGGTGATGACCGAGTCCAGCGAGAACACGATGTCGATGACCATGATCTGGGCGATCACGGCAGCCATCGAGCGAGCCGCCTGCTTGGCCGTATCGACGTGGTCGCCCCCCTCGAACTTGTCATGGATTTCGTGGGTCGCCTTGCCGATCAGGAACAGCCCGCCGAGGATCAGGATCAGCCCACGGCCCGAAACGTCCACGCCAGCCACTGTGAACAAAGGCCTCGTCAGGCGCACGACCCAGGCAATGCTCAGGAGCAGCAGAATTCGCGTGACGAACGCGCCTAACAACCCAAGCCGCCTCGCCTTGGCGCGTTGATCCTCCGGGAGCTTCCCGGCGAGGATCGAGATGAAGATGATGTTGTCGACGCCCAGGACGATCTCGAGGACGGTGAGCGTGAGCAGTCCGATCCACGCGTTCGGGTCTGTGAGCCAGTCCATGTCGTGATCTCACTGGGGTAAAAAGCAGAACGCCCCGCGGAGCGGGGCGCCTGAGAAATCTACTGCGCAGCGGTCAGCCTGGAGCCGGCGGCCTAACAACACCCTGACAGCTTCGGCCACCGAGCGATCCCACATGAGGGTGGACAGGACGCCTGTGCCCTTCCAGCGGCCATCAGGGTGCCAGGCCCGGCTCGTAGGTCCCGATGAATTCCAGGAACTTCGACACCTCGACCATGTCCTTGCCGACGAATCGGATGCCGTGCGACGTCGTGCGCTGGACGCTCGACAGGAACGCGAGCATCTCGGCCGGACGATAGTTCTTGAAGATGACGTCGAGCGTGACCGGGGCCTTCACAACGTACGGCTTGAACGCGGTGCGGCGCTGCAGCGCGGCTTTCACGTGCTCGCGGATGAGCTGCTGCGCCGCCTTGGGCGTCATGGTCGACGCGGCGTGAAAGCTGATCGCCTGCTTGACGACGGCGCCTTCCACGTCACCGAGGAGGCGGCGCGTCTCGTCGACCGCCACGTTGTCGCCGGAGATGAACACGACCGGAACGCCGAACCGCCCGGCGATCGCCGCATTGATCCCGGCCTCCGGCATCGCGACGCCATTGAGCGAGACCGACGCCAGGTTGGCGCTCGAGATCGTGTGCGCGCGGACGCCAGCCGGACTCGTGGTGGACGCATGATAGCCAACGAAGATCGCGGCCGAAAACGTCGAATCGATGCCTTCCATCATCATGAGCGGCCGCGGCCAGGACCTGACGATGCGCACGTCGTCGGGGAACTGATCGATCAGGAGGCTCTCCCCGTTACCGTGGGAGTCGCTCACCACGATCTCGGTCGCGCCGGCGTCGCGCGCGCCGGCGATCGCGGCGAGTGCTTCGCCCGTCATGAACCCCCGCGCGCGCTCGTACTCGAACCCGGTGGGGCCAAGTTGATCGCCGGTGACCACCCCGGCGATCCCCTCCATGTCGACGGAGATGTAGACCTTGAGGGGTCGCTGCGCTCCCGCCGTTCGCGGAAAAACGACGGTGGAGATGCCAAGGGCCAGGGCGATGCACGACGCGAGCGCGTGTCGTGCGATCTGACGGTACGGACGGAGTTGTCGGGGCATGAGAGGACAGGGCTGGTGGCCTTCGACGTCGGAAACTCGGCGCGCGAATCGTCGCTTGCCCCGAGCCTGTTCACAAGGTGTCGCAACTTTTGCCGCAAGGGGTTGTGTCCGCGCCGCGCCTCGCCATGTTGGTCGGCGACGGTCGTAGCCGTCCGAGCTCGGCCGGGTTTCTCGAACGTCGCTCCCTTCGCTCCGTGACACTCAATCGGCCAATCGGAATTCAACTCCTCGCCGCGCTGCTTACGGTCTACACAATGGCCGGCTTTCTCCTGGCCATCCGGACGCTGATTGAGCGAGATGACCGTTATCGATGGTGGCTCATCGTCGCGGCCGCCGTGGCGTTCGCATTCGCCAGCGGTGCGGCGACGCTGGGAGTATGGCGTGTCGAAAAAAGGGCGCCGCTGCTGCTGGTTGCGTGCGGCGCGCTCGGCAGCGCGCTCTGTCTGGCGCTTCCAGCTGCCGTGCCCGACGCAGCCCTTGCCCCTGGCATGTGGCGCGCGGCGATTCAGGGGGCCGTGCTCATCTTCGCGTTCCTCGCGCTGGCAGCGTGGTATGTTCGGAACGTCGTCCGCAGCCGCGCGCGCGTGTAGCTCCGTCTCTTTACCGGCGAACGATGAGCTTCACCGTGAAGATGTCTGGCGTCATCGTCGGTCGCTCCGATCTGGAGAACCGAGATGCGACCCGGCGCGTGGCCAGTGGGGCTTTCCGCCCGGGACTCGGCTACGACCTGGTGCAGCCCATCTTCGACTTGCTCGAGACCGCGGCGCACAGTGTGGAAGCGATGTCGCGCTACCGGAGGTCGCGCGACGCCCTCCGCCTGCAGCTCACCGACTCGTCAGGCAGCGTGTTGACCGTGCGCGAGCTTCACATTCGTCGCCACGCGGGCTCGGGCGCGCCAATGTTGGAAGTGGAAATCGATGATCCCGGCTTTTGGACGCAGTCTCCTGCCACCTGACCTCATGATTGCCACGCGCGTACTCGTCGCAGCACTCGTCGCTTTCTCGTTCCGCTCGGGCATCACGTCGCGCGCCGTCGCGGCTCCGCCCACGGTAGTGCTGCTCGTCAGGCACGCGGAGAAAGCCGCGCAGCCACCGCAGGATCCACCGCTGTCCGACGCCGGATCCGCGAGGGCGCAAGCGCTGCTCGCGGTGGCCCGGGACGCGGGCGTCACGGCGATCATCACCACGCAGTACGAGCGGACGCGGAAGACTGCCGAGCCAACGGCCGTCGCGCTGCACGTCACTCCGGAGGTCGTGGACGCCGGGCCCTTGGCACAGCATGCGAAAGCGGTTGCTGACCGCATTCTCGCGCACGCAGGCGGCACCGTGCTCGTGGTCGGCCACAGCAACACCGTGCCGGCGATCGTCGAAGCCCTTGGCGCACCGAAGCCCCGCGACATTTGCGACAGTGAGTACGACCAGCTGTTCGTAGTCGTGCTCGGTGACGCCGGGCCGCCGCGGGTCATCAGGTCACGGTTCGGCGCGGCGAGCGCCGCCGACCCCGCGTGCGCCGCGATGCAGTCGAGGTAGCATGAACCGGCCGACTACGTCCTTCGCTTTTCAGATCGGGTCGTACGCGGACCGCATCATGGCCCAGCGTGGCCGGCAATCGCTGCGCGACGAGCGGGACCGATCGTTCCCCGTCGGTCGGGCCGGCAAGCGAAGGGTCCCGTGGCGACCACGAGCATTGCAGCCGGACGATGTGCGACCGAAGCATGACGTTGCGGCGGGACAGGGCGATCGAACGGAGTTGGGGCGTCAGCCTCAAAGGATGCCGAATTCCGGCGACGCCTTCCGCGTCCGATAAACCGGACGTCCAATTGTCCGCCAGAGTGGACGAAGACTATGCTTGAGGCCTCCACGGCTGGGACAACGCTTGGTGCGCACCCTGCATTCGCGCTATACTCTTTGATACCGCGGTGGATTGGTCGGTTCATGCCTCCCTGAGGCGACCGGATGTGAGGAGGACCTGTGAACAAATTCGTCAAAGTCTCTGTGCTTCCCGTGGCGGCTCTCGCTGTCGCCTGCGGACGCGGCAAGTCGGCCGACAAGGACGCGGCACTCACGGCCGATCTCAAACGCGATCTCGCGGCGGCTTCGGCGTCGAGCGTTGAGCTCGCGTCCAGCGTAGGCGACTATCAGCGCACGCGAGTCGTCTCGGCTATCGAGTCGCCGGCGACGAGCGCGCCCGTTCGGAAGCGGAATGTTCACAAGCCCGTTGCGCGTCCCGCTTCGGCGGGAGAGGGCCAGGTCGCGAAGTCGCCTGAACCGGCGCCTGAGAACAAGGTGGATGTAGCCCAGCCGGAGCCGTCGGTCGAGGTGCCTACTCCAGCGGTGGAGGCACCGACAACCGTCGCCGCGACCCCGCGTCCGACGCCGGTGGGCACCGCCCCCGCGACGACGGATGTGGGCAGTGGTGCCGTCGGCGGTGGTTCGCACGGCGGCGGGCTTGGCGGAATCGGCGAGGCGATCGGAACGATCATTGGCGTTGCGGTCATTCGCGGCGGCGGTGGCGGGATCGATCACTGCGATCCGCGTACGGATGGTCGCGGACGGTATCCGATCTACATGCCGCCCGGTCGCAGCCGGCTTCCCAACGGTCAGATTCCGCGTGGGCCGTTCCCGATCAACCCGTAACACCGGGACGGCACCAGCTGCCGCGGGATAGTGTAGGTCGTTTGTGAGAAGGGCCCGGTGATTTCGCCGGGCCCTTGCTGCATCGGTACGCCGCGCGAGATCATCGCGGCGGTATCACCAACCTGACCTGATCACCTGGTTGCACGGTGATCTCGTCGCTGACCGGCGTGCCTCGTCCGCCGATTGGATCGGCGAGGAAGCGAAGCGGCGTGGCGCCGAAAATGAGGTTCGCGGGAATTGTGAACGTCGACGTCGAGTTCCCCGTTGCCTGGCCGAGACGAACGCGCTGGCCGCTGCGAATCGCGTAGATGGTCATGTCCGCGAATCCCTGATTCTCCACGCGTATGGTGGTGCGCGGCTGCGGAATCGGCGCGGAGTGCGACTTCGAGCCACCGCACGCGGCGACCGCGAACCCGAGCATCGCGGTGAAAAAGAAGCGCCGTGTGAGCATCGACTCCCTCCGGATGATGTTGATTGTCAGTGATCTTTAGAGACTGCACGCCATGATGTTCCGCGCTGCGCACTCGTCAGGCGCGAAAAGCGAGGTGGACAGGAAGATGTCGTGCGGACAAGCAGTTTGCCATGCGTTATGTGGTATACGCTCTGCCGCCCGGGCCGATAGCTTTCTCCGGCTGACATCCCCCGCAGGACGTCCGACCGACGATCGTCCGCATCGCGAGTGACCGCTGGCGCGGAGCCACGGACCCTGGTCATTATGCGCGCGGACTCGTGACTCTACTTTCAACTCGACATGGCATCGACCACGCGCTCGAAACCCGTGGGGCAAAAGCGCTCCAAACCGGCAGCTCGCAAAGCGCCGACGACGAAGCAAGCGAACAAATATTTCGTTCTCCGCCGCTCCCCGATTCAAGGCAGGGGCGCATTCGCCACCCGGCCCATCAAACGGGGCACGCGGATCATCGAGTACACGGGCGAACGCATCTCCCCCGAGGAAGCCGATCGGCGCTATGACGATGGCGGCATGGGCCGTCACCACACGTTCCTGTTCAGCGTCGACAGCAAGGTCTGCATCGATGCCGCGGTCAACGGAAATGACGCCCGGTTCATCAATCACAGCTGCGCGCCGAACTGTGAGGCGGTCGATGAACGCAAACGCATCTACATCGAGGCCATTCGCGACATCGCGCCGGGCGAGGAGCTGACGTACGACTATCAGTACGAGCGCGACGGGACCGAGGACGAGAAGTGGGAGAAGATCTACGTCTGCAAGTGCGGCGCGCCGACGTGTCGCGGAACGATCCTCGCGCCGAAGAAGCAGCGCGGAAAGAAGTGATTCTGCGGACGCTCCTCTCGCACGCGATCGACTACGCCGGCCTCTTCCCGCCGGCGCAGCTGGACATGCAGGGCGCGGTCGCCGAGTACGAATCGTACCGCGCGTCGAGCGACGAGTGGGCCCTGGGCCGGTTCGTGGTGCCCGCCGCGCGGCTCGACGAGCTGGCGACGGCTGCGGGCGAGACGATCACGAAACCGTTAGGCGCCGAACACGCTGAGCGCCGGCTGAGCGTCGTGCTGGGCGCGGACCTCGCTGCCGATGTGGCGCGCGTGCGAGGATTCATGGGCCAGGCGCGCGGCCACGCCTGGTGGGGTGGCGTGGACGCGGTCGAGTTGCGCGCCTCGACGCCCGAAGCGATCGCGGACGCGACGCGAGCGGTCCCCGACAGCGTCGAGCGATACGTGGAGATTCCAGTTGCGGGCGACCCCACGCCGCTCGTGCGCGCGATCGGCGAGGCGGGCGCATTCGCCAAGATCCGAACTGGCGGGACGACCGCGGACGCATTTCCCGCGAGTGGCCACGTCGTGCGGTTTCTCGCCACATGCCTCCGCGAGGAGGTGCCGTTCAAGGCGACGGCCGGGCTTCACCATCCGCTGCGCGGCGAGTATCCGCTGACCTACGAGCCCGGCAGCGCGTGTGGCCGGATGTACGGCTTCCTGAACGTATTCCTCGCGACTGCATCGCTCGCGGCGGGCCTCGACGAACCCGAAGCCCGCCTGCTGCTCGAGGAAACGGATCCCAGGGCCATCACCTTCAGCCGGACGGCGGTCGTGTGGCGTGGCCACCGTTTCTCTCTCGACCGTCTCGCCGAATCACGACGTTTCCTCACTTCGTTCGGGTCCTGCTCGTTCCGTGAGCCGATCGACGACCTCACCGCGCTGGGACTGCTCTCATCGTGATCGACGAAACGCACCGCGCCGATCTCCGCTCGTGGGTGGATTCGGCGAACGCCCCCGGCACGGATTTCCCGATCCAGAATCTCCCGTTAGGCATCGTGCGGCGAGAGCCGGGCGGCGCACCGATGGCGGCCGTTGCCATCGGCGACGACGTGATGCTGCTCGACGTGGCGGTACGACTGGGGCTGTTGAGCGGGCCGGCTCGTGAAGCCGCCGCGGCATGCGCCACGGGTTCCCTCAATCCGCTGATGGCGCACGGCCCGACCGCGCGTCGCGCGCTGCGCGTCGGCCTCGTCGATGCGCTGCGACGCGACTCCGAGACCGGACGGCGCGCACGCTCGCATGCGTCGGAACTGCTGGTGAAGGCGTCGAACGTCGAGGCGCTCTTGCCGGCGGCCATCGGCGATTACTCGGACTTCTACGCGTCGATCGAGCACGCGAAGAACCTGGGCAGCATGTTTCGGCCGGACAACCCCCTGCTCCCGAACTACAAACACGTGCCGATCGGCTATCATGGCCGTGCCTCGTCGATCGTCGCGAGCGGTGCGGGTATCGTTAGGCCGAGTGGGCAGACGAAGTCGGAGGCGGATGCCGGCCCGTCGTTTGGGCCGACGAAGCGCCTCGACTACGAGCTCGAGGTCGGTGTATTCGTCGGCCGAGGCAACGCGCTCGGCGAGCCCATCCCGATCGCGGAGGCGGAAGACCGAATGTTCGGGCTCTGCCTCGTGAACGACTGGTCCGCCCGCGACGTGCAGGGCTGGGAGTACCAGCCGCTGGGCCCCTTTCTCGCGAAGAACTTCGCGACGTCGATCTCGCCGTGGGTCGTGACCATGGACGCGCTCGAGCCCTTTCGGGCGCCGGGGTTCCGGCGCGAGGACGGTGATCCCACACCGCTGCCATACCTCTCGTCGCCCGCGAACGAGTCGAATGGCGGAGTGGACATTCAGCTCGAGGTGTGGCTTCGCTCGGCGCGAATGCGCGACGCGGGAACGCCGGCGCACCGCCTGAGTCATGTGCGGTTCACGCAGATGTACTGGACGCTCGCGCAGCTCGTCACGCACCACGCCAGCAACGGCTGCAACCTCAATCCTGGCGATCTGCTCGCGAGCGGAACCGTGTCGGGTGCGTCGAAGGACTCGCGCGGCTGCATGCAGGAGCTGACCTGGAGGGGGACCGAGCCGATCACCCTCCCATCCGGCGAACAGCGCCGCTACCTCGAGGACGGTGACGAGGTCATCATGCGAGGTTTCTGCGAGCGCGATGGTTTCACGCGCATCGGTTTCGGCGAATGTCGCGGAACCGTGCTTCCCGCGAGCGCCTCCGCGGGACCTACCACCTAGCAAACTCGACTCATGCAAGCAATCGAGACACGCGATGCACCATCGGCGGCCGGTCACTACTCACAGGCGATCGTGCATAACGGCGTCGTGTACGTGGCGGGTCAACTGCCCATCGATCCCATGGACAGGAACCGCCCGGTCGGTTCGATCGAGGAGCAGACGGAGCGTACGCTGCGGAACGTGGAGGCGATCCTCGTTGCGGCGGGCAGCGGGCTCGATCGCGTCCTGCAGATGACGATCTACATCTCGGACATCGAG
>DASUGD010000297.1:0-40296 GCA_036274195.1 Gemmatimonadaceae bacterium
CCGATCGTCCAGTAATCGAGCAGCAGGCGAAAATGCCGCGGCTCCGTCGAGAGGCGGTCCATTTCCGCGCGCAGGACCGCATGCAGGCGCTCCGACGGCCGAGTAATCTGCGCCACCGCGTCGGGAATACGGAGCACCGCCCTCGCGTAGACCACGCGATCCAGCAGAGCCGCCACGAGCTCGCGTTTTCGGTTGAAGTGGAACACCACGGTCCCGTGACTGACATCCGCGCGCGCGGCGACGGCCCGAAGCGTCAGCGCTTCGAGCCCCTGGCGCGCCGCCACGTCGTACGCCGCGCGCAAGATGTCCTCACGTCGCGTCTCTTCCGGAACCTTTTTCCCCGGCATTGTGTGTCCTCCCGAAGGTTCGCGCGAGCTAGTACATCCCGCCCATGCCGCCGCCGGATCCGCCAGCCGGCTCCTTCTCTTCGTTCTTCTCGACGATCGTCGCCTCGGTCGTCAGCAACAAGCCGGCGATCGACGCCGCGTTCTGCAGCGCCGTGCGCGTCACCTTCGTCGGGTCGATGACGCCGGCGGCGACCACGTCTTCGTAGGTGTCGGTCAGCGCGTTGTAGCCGAAGTTGGCGTCGGTCGAGCTGCGCACCTTCTCGACGACGATCGAGCCTTCGGCGCCCGCGTTCTGCGCGATCATGCGGAGCGGCTCCTCGAGCGCCCGGCGGACGATCTCGACGCCGACTTGCTCCTCGCGCTCTTGGAGGTAGAGCCCTTTGAGCACGGACTGCACGCGAATCAACGCGACGCCGCCGCCCGGGACGACTCCCTCTTCGACGGCCGCACGCGTGGCGTGCAGCGCGTCCTCGACGCGAGCCTTCTTCTCCTTCATCTCGCTCTCGGTCGCGGCGCCGACGTTGATGACGGCCACGCCACCAGCCAGCTTCGCGAGACGCTCCTGGAGCTTCTCCTTGTCGTAGTCCGAGGTGCTCTTGTCGACCTGCGCGCGGATCTCCTTGATGCGACCCTGGATCTTGTCCGTGTCGCCGGCGCCGTCGATGATCGTCGTGTTGTCCTTGTCGACCACGATCCGCTTCGCGCTGCCGAGATCACTGACCACGGCGCTTTCCAGTTTGAACCCGATCTCTTCCGAGATGACCTTGCCGTTGGTAATGACGGCGATGTCCTCGAGCATGGCCTTGCGGCGGTCGCCGAAGCCGGGCGCCTTCACGGCGGCGACGCGGAGCGTGCCGCGGAGCTTGTTCACGACGAGCGTCGCCAGCGCCTCGCCCTCGACGTCCTCGGCGATGATGAGCATGGGCTTGCCCATCTGCGCGACCTTCTCCAGCACCGGCAGCAGGTCCTTCATCGAGGAGATCTTCTTGTCGTGGATCAGGATCAGCGCGTCCTCGAGCACCGCTTCCATCTTGGCCGGGTCGGTGACGAAGTACGGCGAGAGGTAGCCGCGGTCGAACTGCATGCCGTCGACGGTCTCGAGCGTCGTCTCCAGTCCTTTCGCTTCCTCGACGGTGATCACGCCGTCCTTGCCGACCTTCTCCATCGCCTCGGCGATGAGGTCACCGATCTCCTTGTCGTTGTTCGCGGAGATGGCGCCGACCTGGGCGATCTCCTTCTTGCCCGCGGTGGGGACGGAGATCGACTTGAGCTGCTCGACGACCGCGGCGACGGCCTTGTCGATGCCGCGCTTGAGGGCCATCGGGTTCGCGCCGGCCGTGACGTTCTTGAGGCCTTCGCGGAAGATCGCCTGGGCGAGCACGGTGGCCGTGGTGGTGCCGTCGCCGGCGAGGTCGGAGGTCTTCGTGGCGACCTCCTTCACCATCTGGGCGCCCATGTTCTCGAGCGGGTCTGCGAGCTCGACTTCCTTGGCAACGGTGACGCCGTCCTTGGTAACGGTGGGGGCGCCGAACTTCTTGTCGATGACGACGTTCCGGCCCTTGGGTCCGAGGGTGACCTTCACCGCCTCGGCGAGCTGGTCGACACCGCGCTTGAGGGCAGCGCGCGCGTCGGTGTTGAAATGGAGTTCCTTGGCAGCCATATGGCGTTGGGTAGGTAGAGGTGTCGTTAGGTGGAGCGAAGTGGGTGGGTCACTCAGCCGATGACGGCGAGGACGTCGCTCTCACGCAGGATCAGGAGCTGCTCGCCATCGATCGTGACTTCGGTGCCGCTGTACTTCCCGTACAGGACCTTGTCGCCGACCTTGACGTCCATCGGAACGCGCTTGCCTTCGTCGAAGCGGCCCGGGCCGACGGCGACGATCTCGCCCTGCTGCGGCTTTTCCTTGGCGGTGTCCGGGATGTAGAGACCACCGCGCATCTGCTCGGTCTCTTCCAGTGCCTTGACGACGACGCGATCAGCCAGCGGGCTGACCTTCGTCGAGGCGGCGCTCTTCGTGGCCATAGGGTGCACCCCTCGTGCGTGGGTTGGTTAGGAGAAAGTGGCGAACGCGACTACTAGCACTCACTACGTCAGAGTGCTAACGGCGCGGAAATTAACGATCTCCCACCCACAACGTCAAGCCCCGGCGATCAACTGACAGTTGTAACCAAACTGTTGCGTTACAACACGTTACACGGCGAAGGCAACTACCATCGCAACATCCGTCAGCGCCCACGCCGCCAACGCCCGGTACATCCCCCGCTGATGCTCGGCCATGGCCATACGCCGATGGCAAAGGATCCAGGGTGCGAGCACGACCGCCCACGCCGCACCCGCAACCACCAGGGCATTCCGAGACATCACGGTTGGCCCTGCGAGCAGGAGACCATACGCGAACGAGACGAACGCGAGTGCCGCCGCCCCTGAGGAGATCAAGAGACTCGCCCTAACGCCGAGGATCCGGGCGAGCGTCCGGTCTCCACGCGACGAATCCTCATTGAACTGGTAGATCTGCGTGAGCGGATACAACGATCCGAAAAGACACCCGAAGCCGATCATGATCCATCGTGCCTCCGGTCTCAGCGCAAAGCCCGATGCGCTCCACCCGGCGAACGGCGTGAGCACCCCAACGCCGACGATATTGATCGCCCAATCTGCGCCCGCCACCGCCTTGAGCCGTACCGGCGGGACGCTGTACGCGAGCGACATCGCGAAGCAGACCGCATAGGCGATCGCGAAGCCGGCCCCCAAGCGAAGCGCGAGCACCTGACCCACAGTCATGAGGGCGATGCTCAGGAGCGCGAGGTACTTCGGGATCGGCGGCGGGGCGTCGAGATATCCGATGTCGCCCTCATCGCGGTCGAACGCGCTGTTGAGCGCAAGCGTTCCGGCGTTCAGACAGCCGACCCACGAGAGCAGCATGATCAGGTAGGCCCCTATCTGGTCGCCCCTGACAAACGCACGGGCGCCGATCGCGATGATGAACCCGATCGACGTGTGCGCGACCATGATCGGCCACTCGCGCGGCCGAAGGTGCAGTATGTAGCTGAAGGCGTCACCAGGCAGCAGCCTGTAGCCGATGCGTCGAGCGATGCCTAACGTGCGCCACCGCGGCGGCGCCGGCTCCGATTGCGGCGCGACGCCGCTCACGACCGAGCGGACACGAGATCGTGTGCGATGCGAAGCCCGATCAGCGTCAGATACGGCTCGATGATCTCGAGCTCGCGGCAGAACGGCTCGAATACCGTCGCCAGCCCGCCGGTTGCGACCACGAGTGGGACTGTCCCTCCGGGCCATTCACCCTTGATGCGTCGCACCAGCCCATCGATCGCTTCGGCACCGCCCAGCACGACGCCCGACCGGATGCATTCCTCCGTGCGCCGGCCGATCACGCGCGCCGGCGGGACGATCTCCGTTGCCGGCAGCTTGGACGTTCGACGAAAGAGCGTCTCGGCCGACGTCCGGATGCCGGGCGCGATCACACCGCCTAGGAACACGCCATCGGCGGTGATGCAGTCGTAGGTCGTGGCCGTGCCAAGGTCGACGACGATGGTATCGCGCCGGTAGATCCGGCTCGCCGCCAGCGTGTTGATGATCCGGTCTGCGCCGACGGTCAGCGGCTCTTCCACGTCGAGCGTGATGGGCAGCGGGGATCGTGCGTCGATGATCAATGGCGCCGCCCCGACGGCTGCCTCGCATGCCTCCGCGAGCGGTGCAGTCAGCGCCGGCACCACCGATCCGATCGCGGCGCGGTCGACTCCGTCGCGGTCGATGTCGCTGGCCGCCAGCAGCGAACGAATGAGCAGCGCGAGCTCGTCAGGCGTGCGGTCAACGTCGGTCGTGAGGCGCCAGTGGCCAGCGAGCGTTTCCCCGTCGAACAGCCCGACTGTCGTCTCGGTGTTGCCGACGTCGAACACGAGGATCATCACGTCGCTCCTGCGAAGGTGAGTGAGCCATCGCGGAAGGCTCGGAGGCCGACATCCGTGTCGACGAGGAGCTCGCCGGCCGACGAGATCCCACGGACCCGTCCCGACGCCGGCGAAACACACGCGCGGCCCGCCGCCATGTCCCGCGTGGCGAATTCGTCGAGCTCGTCCGCGGAGAGCGTACCGCGAGCTCGCGCCGCGGCACGCAGGGCAGGCACCAACTCCGCGAGCACATCGACGCGGTCGGCGTGCGGCCCGAGCGACGCGGCGTTCTCGACGTCGGCAGGAGCGCGAACGTTCACGCCGATGCCGATCGCCACCCAATCGAGGCGGTTCGCCCGCCAGCGGGCCTCCACGAGAATTCCGGCAAGCTTGCCGTCGGCCACATAGAGGTCGTTGGGCCACTTCAGGCGCACCGGCGACGCGGCATGACGATCCAGCGCCCGGGCTGCCCGTAGGCCGAGTCTCAGCGAAAGCACGTCCACGGCCGCGGCATCGTTAGGCCGCTCGATCAGGGTCATCCAGATGCCCTGACCGCTCTCCGACGCCCACCGTCGACCCGCACGGCCTCGTCCGGACGTCTGACGATCGGAGATGACCACCGTTCCCGCGGGCGCTCCTGCGGACGCGAGGCTGTGCGCATCATCCATGGTGGACGCAGTGGAGCCCAGAACGATCAGTCGAGGGACGTCGAGCAGGCGTGACAGGCTCGCGTCGGTGTGACCGTCGTACGACGCAGCGTCAGCCACGTGCCGCCACGAGCGCAAGGACCGCAGCACCCAGCAGGAGCCGATAGACGGCGAAAAGACCGTAGCTGTGGCGGATGACGTAGCGCAGCAGGACGGCAATCGCGAGCCAGCCACTCACCGCCGCCGCGATGATACCCACAACGAGCGTCATGCGGTCGTCGGCGCGCAGCAGCGTGGGCGCCTTCAGCACCGCGGCCGCTGCGGTGATCGGCATGCTCATGAGAAAGCTGAAGACAGCCGCGCTCTGACGGTCGAATCGCAGCCCACGCGCTGCCGTCATCGTCGCTCCCGAACGCGAAACCCCCGGGATCAACGCGAAGATCTGCGCCAGCCCAACGAGCAGCGCATCGCGAACGCGCATGTTGGCCAGCGGCCGGTCGCGCGGTGCATAACGATCGGCCGCCCAGAGGACGATGCCCATGACGATCATCGTGGACGCGATCAATGTCGGGGATCGGAACGTCGACTCGGCATACTCCTCGAGCAACAAGCCGGCAATGGCGGCCGGTATCGTCGCGATTACGATGTAGAAAAGCCGCTGTTTCTCCTCCGTGTCGGCGCGGCGAGTCCGCAACAGCGCGATCCCCGATTGCGCGAGCTTTATCCACTCGGCCCGAAAGTACCAGAGCACCGCAACCAGTGTCCCGACGTGAAGCGCAACATCGAATGCGAGGCCGGGATCGGGCCAGCCGAAGGCCCACGGGGTGAGGACGAGGTGCGCCGAGCTGCTGATGGGCAGAAACTCGCCGAGTCCCTGGACGATGCCAAGGACCAGCGCCTGAAATACGGTCATCGAAGACGGGCTGAGGAAGGACGAAAAACGGAGATTCCCGCTACGCCAGGGATGGCCGTAACGCGCGATTGGTCACCAACGAGCGCTGAGCACGAACGCGACCATGGCAACCACCATCGCCGACTTCAGCAACCGTGGCGTACCACGCTGTCCGCTCAGGACCCGTCGAGTGGCGACGAGACAAAGCGCGACAGCCGGCAGCGCGACGATCGCAAACGCCGGACGCCGCACCGCGAACGGCGCGAGGGCCACCACGAACAGAGCGACGGAACTTACCACGACAAGCCTCGCCGTGCCCGGCCCCGCGCGAAGGGGAAGCGTCCGGCGGTGCGCCGCGTCGCCGTCGACATCGTCGATGTCCTTGGCGATCTCGCGCGCGAAGTGAAGCGGTACGCCAACCAGGAACAGCGGGATGCCCGCCCTTGGCCATCCGGCGCTCCATGCGCCGAAAAGGAACGGCAGCGATGCGACGACGGCGACAACGATGTTCCCGGGGACACCATGCGCTTTCACACCGCGATTGTAGAGGGTCATCACCGCGATCACGCCGACGGCAGCGAGCGTTTGAGCGCCACCAAGCAAGGACGCGAGTACCAGCGCTGCCGCCGCGCTGATACCCACCACGATCCGCGCCGTCTCGATCGACAGCCTGCCAGCAGGCAGGGGGCGCTCGGGATGCGCCACGCGGTCGATCTCGTAGTCGCGCACATCGTTGTCGGCGTTCGCGAAGGCCGTGAGCAATACCGCAACGCCGGCCATCACGATGGTCTCGGGCTCGTTCGGACGACCCGTCGCCCACCAGGCGCCGAGCACCACGCCGGCAACGGAGAGCAGCGCGTTCTCCCAACGCACCAGCGCAAGGACCGATGCGACGGACCTACCGAACTGCATCCTCGTACAACGCCTCGTATTGCCGCACGATGTCGTCACGCGAGAACCTCGCCCGCGCGTCCGCCGCAGCATCGCGGCTCATGGTCTGCCACCGTTCACGATCGGAGAGGATCTCGATGGACGCGCTGGCCATCGCATCCACATCGCCGGTCTCGCGGAGCGCGCCCGTCACGCCTTCCTTCACGACTTCCACCAGGCCACCCGCCTTGCTGCCAACGACCGGTGTGCCCGAGGCGAGCGCCTCGAGGGCGCTCAGCCCGAAGGATTCGCTCTGCGAGGGCAGCAGGAAGAGGTCTGCCCCCGCGAGCAACGGCGCCACGACATCGATCTTCCCCAGAAAGTGCACGGTGCGTTCGACGCCAAGCGATTGCGCTTCCGCCTCCGCCTCCACGCGGTCGGGGCCATCACCGACCATCACCAGTACCGACGGCACGGCCTCCTGCACGCGCGCGTAGATCCGCACGATGTCACGGACACGCTTCACTGGCCGAAAGTTCGATACGTGCATGAGCACGCGTCGTCCGCCATTGAGTTGCTCACTCAACAACGGTGGATACTTCTCGCGATTGTAGACGTCCGGATCGATGAAGTTGTAGATGACCTCGACCTGGCAGCCCGCACAGCCAAACGCGCTGAACGTCCGCTGTTTCAGGTACTCCGAGACGGCGGTAATGCGATCCGATTTCTCGATCGAGAATTTGGTGATCGGGTGAAAGGATCGGTCCTGGCCGACGATCGTAATGTCCGTTCCGTGGAGCGTCGTGATCACCTTCACGTCCGACCCGGCTTCGCGAAGCATCTCGCGGGCGATCCAGGCGCTCGTCGCGTGCGGAATCGCGTAGTGCACGTGGAGCAGATCGAGCTCGTGAGACTTCACGACCTCGTGCATGCGAACGGCCAATGCGAGGTCGTACGGCGGGTACTCGAACAGCGGATACCGGCCGACGTCGACCTCGTGGAAGTAGATCCGCGGGAGGAACGACGGAAGGCGGAACGGCTGCTGATAGGTGATGAAGTGGACCTCGTGCCCCTTCGCGGCGAGCGCGATACCGAGCTCGGTCGCCACGGCGCCGGATCCGCCGTAGGTCGGATAACAGGTGATGCCTATCTTCACTCGCTCCTCCCCTTCCCTTCCCACCAGTCTCGCGCGACCCGAGCGGCACGCGCGTCATCCGGATCGATGCGCGTGGACAGCGATTCCTCCAGCTGATGCCGGAACCACGTCCGCTGCCGCTTCGCGTATTGCCGCGTCTCGATGATCACGCGCTGTCGCGCGGCTTCACGTGTCATGCGCCCACCGACCATTTCGCGCACCGCCAAGTATCCACTGGCCCTCCACGCTGGCGCCGATGCATCCACACGCTGCGCGAGCGCTTCCACCTCGTCGGCCCATCCGTCCGCCATCATCGCGTCGAATCGCCGCGCGATGCGCTCGGACAGCCCGGGCCCGGGATCGACAACAAGATAGCGGGCCCGAACCTCCGGTGCTCGCGCGCGGCTGCGATGCAGGTCGCTGAGCCGTTCGCCCACGAGCAGCGCCGTTTCGACCGACCTCACGAGCTGCGTCCGGCCCAGATGCGCACGCGGCGCGTCGAGCTCGCGGCACCACCGACGCAGCTCGTCCGTCGAGAGCGACTGCAGCACGTCCTCCAGCGCCGCTCGCCGCTTGGCGTCGACGGCCGGGGCCTCGAACAGTGGCTCGGTGAGCGCGCGCAGGTAGAAACCCGTTCCCCCAACGATGACGACGGGTCGTCCCGCCGCGCGTGCGTCGGCCATCCATGAGCGCGCCTCGTCCGCCCATCTGGCCGCCGAGTAACGCTCAGCGGGGTCGGCGACATCGATTCCGCGATGCGGGACGCGCGACTGGTCGCGTGCAGTGGGCTTCGCGGTGCCCACGTCGAAGCCACGATAGATCTGCCGCGAGTCGGCGCTGAGGATGATCGCGTCATATCGTTCCGCGAGCTCGATGGCGAGCGCAGACTTGCCTGCGCCCGTGGGTCCGCAAATGACACGAACGCTACTTGCGTCCGAAACGTCGATCGAGCTCATCCCAGGTGATTTGCACGATCGTCGATCGGCCGTGCACGTCGTGCGCAGGCAAGGTGGTGTTCGCGAGACCGACGTAGAGCGCCTGCATCTCGGCAGGAGACAGAAAGTCACCGGCCTTGATCGCGGCCTTGCACGCGACGGTTGCCGCGAGGCGCTCGTGACGCGCCGCGGTGCTCGGCACGCGATCGCCCGTGAGCGCGTCGAGCGTATCACGCAAGCAGCGCAGCGCGTCGAACCGCGGATGCGGCATCGGCACGGCCGAAACGATGATCGAGTGACCACCGAACGGCTCGACCTCGAAGCCAAGCCTGGCGAGTGTGTCCCGGTTCGCCTCGAAGGCGTCTCCCTCTGCCGGTCCGAGATGAAGCGTGGCCGGAAAGAGAAGCCGCTGCGACGGCGCGGCACCGCGCTCGAGGACGTTCATGAACTGCTCGAACAGAATGCGCTCGTGCGCGGAGTGCTGGTCGATGAGCACCACGCCCTCACCGCGCTCGAACATGAGGTAGGTGCGCCGGAGCTGCACGAGCGGTGGGACGTCGACCGCCTGAGCATCGCGCGTCGGTGCTGCCTCCTCGACGGTGCCGGTACCAGCGTTAGGCGCGACGGAAAAGAGCCCGTCAGCCGGCGCGGCCCGCGACTCGAGCACCTCCACATCCACGGACTGAGCCGGCGCCGGCATTGGCGAATAGGTCCAGGCCCGCGCACCGCCGACGAATGCGGCGCTGCCCGGCTCGCCCAGCGCACGACGGACGGCATGCTCCACGGCGCGCTCGACAGGCCACCGGTCCCGAAAGCGAACTTCTGCCTTGGCAGGATGGACATTCACGTCGACGGAATCGGCCGGGAGCACGATCTCGAGGAACAGCGACGGCCTAACGCCTGGCGCGATCGTGGACCGGTATGCGCTCTCGGCCGCACGCACGATCCCCATGTCACGGACCGGGCGCCCATTCACGGCGAGGTAGACGCGGCGGCTCGCCGTACCGACATCCGCGGGCCGCTCCACCAGCCCACTCACATGGATCGGCCCGGTGACGTCATCGGCCTCGAGGAATCGTTCGGCGAAGCTGCCGCCCCAGATTCCGGCGATCCGAACCCGCATCGATGACGCTGGCGGGAGGCTGAGCGCGCTCTTCCCGTCGTTCGTCACACCGAGCCGCAGATCTCGCCGACACAACGCGGTGGCAATCAGCGACTCGGCCACGGCACGCCATTCCGAGCGCGCGCTGCGCAGAAACTTGAGTCGGGCCGGCACGTTGTAGAACAGCTGGCCGACCGTCACGGTGGTCCCGGCGCGCCGCGACGTGGGAGATACGTCCGTGATCGCCCCTCCGGCGACGCGGACGACCGCCCCGCTCCCGGCCTCGGTTGCCGACGCGATCTCCATGCGCGACACCGACGCGATCGCTGGCAGGGCTTCTCCCCGAAATCCGAAGCTCGACACGCCCACGAGGTCGGCGGCCGTGCGGATCTTCGAGGTCGCGTGGCGCTCGATCGCGAGCAGCAGCTCTTCGCGTTCCATGCCGCAGCCGTCGTCCGCGACGCGGATCAAGGTGCGCCCGCCATCCTCGATGGTGACTTCGATCGTGGTCGCACCCGCGTCGAGCGCGTTCTCGACCAGTTCCTTCACGGCGGACGCCGGGCGTTCGACGACCTCACCCGCGGCGATCTGGTCGGCAACCGCCGACGGCAGAATGGCGATACGCGGCGGGCGGCTGACTTCCGTGCCGCTCGCGCTGCCGGAGCTCATCGCGCGCGGGTCGCCCAGGGTCGTGCGATCGGCTCGAGATGGTCGGTCTCGAGCCAGCCTTCCCGGTCGTCCCCGAGCCTAACGAGCGACCACACGCCCTCCTCGCGAATCGTGCGCGCCACCTCGCCCGTGAGGACCGGCGCGCCGGGCTCGCTGCCCAGCACGGGCAGTGATCGGAGGCGGTCAGCGTCGACGACCACGGCAAGGCGCCGTGCCTCGAACGCTTCACGGACTCGCACGCCCGCGATGGCACTCGCGACCGCAACGATGCCCAACGCGTACGCGACATACCGGAATGCCGCCTTGCGACGCCAGATACCGACCGCGAGCACCAACCACCCGAGCAACCAGGCACCGCCACCGACAGCGGCCACCGTGGATTCCGTCAGGGGAGGAACGGCGGCGAGCGCGCTACCACCGAACCCCGGCGTGAGATCGAGCCGCGATCTGACGTCGCCCGACAGCGGATCGAGCCTCAGCGCGCGCTGCCAGCCGATCGCCGCAGCGGCAGTATCACGAGCCGCCCAGGCAGCCGTCCCGAAGTTGGCCCAGGCATCCGGCGAGGTTGGGTCGGCGCGCGCCGCGTCCGCGAAGAATCGTTCGGCTCTCGCAAACCGGCGCGCCTCGTACTCTCGGGTCCCACGATCGAAGGACTCACGCGCGGTGGGTTCGGACTGCGCGACTCCAAGCGTGAGCCCCAGCAAGGCGATGGAGGTCAACGACCGCGACGAACGGGTCATGATGCGCGGCCTGGCTTCCTCATCGACGCGACGGAGAACCTCTACGGCGCGCCGGGCTCCGTCCTCCAGGTTCGTCGCAGAGCCGGAGTACACGGCGGAGTCGAGCTCGCCAAGCAGCTCGTCAGCCGCGCGCGCGGATTCGACGGTGACGCCATTTCGCCGGAGGGCACGCACGAGTGCGCGGCGGTCGGCCAGCTCCGCCGCGGCAACACCAATACGCTCTGCGAGCGCAGCGGCGTACGTGCGCCGCAGCACGCTCACGTCGCCGGCGATGGCAGCCTGACGATGCCGTCCGAGCTTTCGCAATCGCGCCGCGGCGGTCGGCGCCCGGCGACTGCGAGGGCGGCGTACGGCAAGGGCCAACGCAGCCGGGATCGGGGCCACGAGCATCGCCACCCAGAACCCTCGTGTGGTCGAGAGCGGCGCCCGCGGCGCGACGAGCATGACTCGTCGCAGCGGCAGCACGGGCCGCGCCGAGTCGGCCGAGTCCAACGCGATGAGCGTCCCCGGCGCGACCGACACGCGTTGCGCCGTCGTCACAGCCAACTCGTACCGCTCGGTGTACGGATTGAAGAAGGGATATCGAATCTGCGGAACTTCAACCTCGCCGCTTCGGGCCGGGGTGATCACCCAGTCGAATTCCTTCGCGCCGCGCACGACGGTTGCGCTCGAGTCGAGCTGCACGCGTTCCTCGGCCGGTACGAGCTGCCCCCAGGGCACGCGCAGTTCGGGCCGCGGGAAGAAGCTGACGTTCCCATCCCCACTCACGCGCACGGTGAGGACAAGGGGATCGCCAACTTTCGGCGTGCCGCTGTCGACGTGCGTCTCGAGCGAAAGCCGACCCACTGCGCCGCGGAAGTCCGCCGGACGTCCGGCCTCCGGCGGGTCGATGACCACGAGCGGCACCGTTTCGGACTTGAGCTGATGGCTCTCCTCCCGGCTGAAGAAGCTCGCGCTGAGCGGCAGCGAGTAGTTGAGGCGCGCGGCAGGTATCTCGTACCGTCCGGCCGTGAGCGGAAAGAGCGCCCGCTGGAACACGTGCACCTCGTAGTGCCGACCGTCGACGACGCGCTTCGAGACGAACGATCTCGGGGCCGACAGGTCGTAGGCCAACATCGACCGCAGCTCGGGGGGAATGAACTCCGGGTTTCGGCGCAGGCGATATCGGACGTCGTCGTTCAGAAACACGCCGACCTGGTACGTCGCCTGTTCGCCGACGTACACCGTGTCCGGGGTGACGAGCGCGTGGAAGTTGACACCGGCGTTGGGATCCAGCCGGGATCGCGACACCACCGCCGGCACCTGAACCGGCGGCGCGCTGACGATCGTTAGGCGCACCGGCGCGGACCGCCCCGTCATGGGCCCGACGTTCGCCTCGATGGGGGGCAGCACCACGACGCCGGGCCGCTCCGCGACGACGAGATACCGGTGCTCCACGACTGCCTGCGAGATCGATCCGCCGTCCACGCGCGTGGATTCCTCGACGCGGAACCCGTTCAGCGGCGCGAATCGCGGTGGGTGAATCGTTGGGGCGACCGGACCCCGCACGACGGCCCGCACCGTCAGGCTGGCAGGCTGCCGGACGGTGATGGTGTCCGGCGCTGCGACCGTGACGACGATCTGGAGCGCGATGCCCGCGAGCGACGCGATCACCAGTCTTTACCACCCGGTGGCGGTTGCGGACGATTCTGTTGCTGCTTCCGGGCCTGAACGTTCCGTTCCTCACGCTCGGCGCTGTTCAGCAGCTGCTCCGCTTGCTGGTTGCCCAGACCGCCGCTCGGCTTATCGGACTGCGGTTGCCGGGGCGGACTCGGTTGGTTCTGGCTGCCACCACCGCCACCGCCTCCGCCGCCGCCTCCACCACCGCCACCACTCTGCTGCTGCTTCTTTCGCAGCGCGAGCTCGTAGTTCCACTTCGCGTCGCCGTCGCTGGACCGCATGAGCAGCGCGCGCTTGTATGTCTCGAGTGCGGCGTCGAGCGAGGGCGTCGCCGAATCACCCTTCGCGGCCAGGCCGCGCTTGAGATGCGCCAGGCCGAGGTTGAACATCGAGCGGAACTTCACTTCGGGATTGGTAGCCTTCGCCGCGCGCTCGAGCACCTCGATGGCCGAGGCCAGCGAATCGGCCGCGAGCAGCGACGTGCCGAGATTGTAGAGAACCTCCGGCCGCTTGTCCCCGCGCTCGAGTGCACGACGGTAGAGCGCTGCCGCACGCATGTATCGCTTCGCGGCGTACTCGCGAGCAGCGTCGCGGACATCGTCCGCGCGGGCCGCTCGGATCGGCGCGAACGAGAGCGCGCTGGCGAACAGGACACTCGTCGCCGTGGCAGCGGCGGCCGCGGAGCGCCGCCGCCGTCCGCGGCGCTCAGCGAGACCGGTGTCGAGCAGCAGTAGGAGCACGGCGGGAATCAGGAAGAGTTGGAACCGTGGTGTCTGGGTACGGCCTGCCTCGACCGCACGTTGGACGCCACGCAGTTGCACGAGCGCGCGCCGCACCTTCGCCGCCTTGTCGCTCTCGCCGGCGTCGATGAACGTACCGTTCGCCGCTTCGGCGGCGGCGCGCAGCATTTCCGGATGATACTTCGTGACCACGACGTTGCCTTCGGGATCACGCTTTTCGACGACCGCGTTGCCTTCACGAATCGGAATGGTCGTGCCCGCCACCGTTCCGAAGCCGACCGTTACGATGCTGACGCCTGCTTCGCCGGCCGCCTTGGCCGCTTCCACGACGTCCTCGGGTGGTTCGAAGGCTTCGCCATCGCTGAAGATCACGACCGCGCGGTCGCTTCCCCCCTTCGTCGCGACGAGAAGGTCGGTGCCCTGGCGGATTGCCCGTGCGAGGGAGCTGCCAGCCTGCCCGACCACGGACGGGTCGAGGTTGTCGAGGAAGAGATCGAGCGCGGCGTCGTCGACGGTGAGCGGCGTGAGGATGTAGCTCCGCCCGGCGAATGCCAGCAGCGCGAAGCGATCGCTCGGTGACGCTGCGCGCAGCCGCCGGATCTCCTGCTTCACTTTCTCGAGGCGGTTGGGCCGCTCGTCGGTGGCCATCATCGAGAGCGATGCATCGACCGCCAGGACGATATCCACGCCTTCGCCTCGCACGACCGTGCGCTCGATGCCCCACCGCGGACCGGCGATCGCGATTCCGGCGAGTGCGGCCGCGAGCGCAAGCCGGGTAGCGCGCCAGCCGGGCGGCACGGCCGCGTTAGGCGGCACGAGCCGGTGGATCATGGCGGGCGTGCCCAGGCGCGCGAGTCTCGCGCGACGCCGACGGTACCCGCCGATGATGACCGCGATCACCGCGGCCGGAAGGAGGATCGCGAGCGCGAGCAGCAGTGGGTGATCCAATGCCGGCCTCACGCCGCGCGCTCCTTCGGCGCCATCTCCGCCGCACGTTTCGCTTCTTCCGCGGCCTTCACCTCCGCGGCATGCACCGCGGCGACAATGCCTCGCGCCTCGGCGCCGAGCTCGCGGGCCCGTTCGGCCGTCGTGGCGCGACGCGCAAACTTCACGAGGTCCGCGTCCGCAAGCACGAGCGCCAGCCGGTTCACCGGCACGAGGCGGTTGTCTCGCACCGTGATCAGCAGCTCGTTGGTCGTGAGGGACGGATGCGCGTCGGGGATACTTCGTGAGAGATACGTCCGCAGGATCTCCACCATCAGCGCCACGTAGCGACTGCGTTCGCCGGCTTCGACGAGACCGAGCCGCTCGACGCGGTCGAACTCGCCCTCGGCGTCGGCGAACGGGTCGTCCACGACGCCTTGCCCGCGCTTCCGGCGTCGTCGCCACCACCACCAGAACAGCCCAATGAGCCCGATGGCCGCGAGCGCAGCGAGCAGCCAGTACCACCATGGTCGTCCAAATTCGAAGAGTGCGCGCTGTGGCTTCGGAACGCGTTGCGCCGTGTCGGCCGGCAGGACGCTCTTCACGTGAATCGTGAGCGCGCTCAGTGGAATGCGCCGCTCGCGGTTGTCCAGCTTGACCACGATGTCGCCGAAGCGCAGCGGGAGGTTGCCGGTGTCCCATGCCGCGACGCGCCAGGTCGCCGTGACGTCGAGCGCGGTGGTGTCGGCCGCCTGACGCTCCTGTCGCGGGTCGAGGGCCTCGACCGCGGCGCCCGAATCGGGACCGGCGGGGAACTCGATCGATGCCCCCCGCGGCGCGTGCACTCGCACTGTCAGGCGGAACGGGTCGCCGACCGTCACCGTTTCCGGCTCGATGGCGTACCCCATCTGCACGGCGGTCGCCGGCGAGATCGGCTGTGCCGGCGTTGCCTGCGCCGGCCGTTGCTGCAGCGCGAGCACGAGTGGCACGACGGCGAACATCATCATCGACGTCGCGTCCGCGTCTCGCGTGAGCGGAAGAACCGCATGAGCGGTTCGACGTAGCCGCCGTCGGTGCGCATGACGATCTCGTCGATGGCAAGGCGACGCAGCAGATGGCGGCGAGCCTCGCGCCGCTCGTTCACCATGCGCGCGTAGCCTTCGCGAACGCGCCGATCGCTCGTGTCCACGTCGATCGTCGTGCCCGTTTCGGGGTCGACGAGGCGAGCCAACCCGATGTCGGGAAGCGACTCCTCGCTGGGGTCCTCGATGGTCACGGCGACGACGTCGTGCCGTTGCGCGGCGAGCTTCAGTGGCCGCTCGAGCTGCTCGCTGAAAAAGTCGGAGACGAGAAAGATGATGGCCTTCTGTCGCAGCATCCCGCGCAGGTATTCGAGCGCGCCGGCAATGTCGGTCCCGCGTCCCACGGGCTCGTGCACGAGCAGGTCGCGGATCACGCGCAGGACGTGGCGGCGTCCCTTGGCGGGCGGCACGACGTGCTCGACACGATCGGTGAAGAGCATGATGCCGACGCGGTCGTTGTTCCGGACGGCGGACATCGCGAGCACGGCGCCCAACTCAGTGGCGAGCTCGCTCTTGAAGCGCCTAACGGTGCCGAACCGCTCGGAGCCGGAGAGATCCACCGCGAGCACCACCGTGAGCTCGCGTTCCTCGATGTAGCGCTTGACGAACGGCCGACGCATTCGCGCCGTCACGTTCCAGTCGATGGACCGCACTTCATCGCCGGGCAGGTATTCGCGCACTTCGGCGAACTCCATCCCCTGCCCCTTGAACACCGATCGGTATTCGCCGCTGAAGAGCGAGTTCACGAGCCCCCGGGTGCGGAGCTCGATCAGCTTCACCTGCCGAAGGATCTCGGGGGGAACGCCGATGGTGATGCGTTGTCGTGCGGCGTCGGGCTCGACGTGACGACGGGAAGCGGGAACGGGGAACCGGGAACCGATCGTAGACGGCGGCGCGGGCGGCGTACGCAATGCATGCCGTGCGCGTGCGGGCGTCTCGAACGACACCTGAGAAGCTCGGTTCCCAGTTCCCATCTGCCCGCCTTCGACGGGCTCCCGCCGGTTCCCGTTGTTCCCCGATTCCCGATTCCCCATTCCCGATTCCCTACTCACGGGCTTTCGATCGTTGCCAGGATCCTCGCGACAATCGTGTCGCTCGTGACCTCCTCCGCCTCGGCCTCGTAGGTCGTCAACACGCGGTGACGCAGGACGTCGGGCGCGATGGACTTCACGTCCTCCGGCGTCACGAACGTCCGCCCGCGCAAGAACGCGTGCGCGCGCGACGCCTGGGCGAGCGCGATCGTCGCGCGCGGGCTCGCGCCGAACTCGATCAGCGGCGCCAGATCCTTCATCCCCGACTCGGCCGGTGACCGTGTCGCGTGCACGATCTCGACGATGTAGTCCACGATGCGCTCGTCCATGTACAGGTCGGCGATCCGATGACGCGCATCCATGATCGTGACCGGCGATGCCACGTGCTGCACCGAAATCGGGTCACCGCCGGCCATGCGCCGCATGATCTCCTTCTCCTCATCGCGCGACGGATACCCGACACGGAGCTTGAGCATGAACCGGTCGACCTGGGCCTCGGGAAGCGGGTACGTGCCTTCCTGCTCGATGGGATTCTGAGTGGCCAGCACGAGGAACGGCTCCTCGAGCTTGAACGTCTGACCCCCGAGCGTGACCTGCTTCTCCTGCATCGCCTCGAGCAGCGCGGCCTGGACCTTCGCCGGCGCCCGGTTGATCTCGTCGGCGAGAATGATGTTGGCGAAGATCGGTCCCTTCTTCACCGAAAACTGGCCCGTCGACTGGTCGAAGACCTGGGTGCCTAACACGTCGGCGGGCAGCAGGTCGGGCGTGAACTGGATCCGCTGGAACGTCGTGTCGATCGTCTCGGCGAGCGTTCGGACGGTCAGAGTCTTCGCGAGCCCGGGCACACCCTCGAGCAGCACGTGACCGCCGGTCAATAGGCTGATCAGCAACCGCTCGACCATGTACTCCTGCCCAACGACGCGACGCCCGACCTGACGTAGCACGCCCTGCACCAGCGCCATGTCTGCCTGCGAGGAGACCTGTGTTGCCACCGTTCGCTCCGAGGGTATTGGCTCGACTCAGCGCCCGTTCGCTGCTCGAGCTCATCGTTTCAAGTTCGGGACCGGGCCGAGCGTACCGCCGGCCGTCTCTCAGTCCGGTCTGCAGAGTATACACGAAACCAGCGATTCGGCTCCGCCGGTCACGTCACCAGCGTCATCGACGCCTTCTTGCTCCACGTCCGTGCGATGTGTCACGCCCCGGTGGCTCTCTACCGGGTCGCTCGGCCGCGTGCCGCCGCGCCGATGGAGACGCCGGCGAAAGCGGGCGGCCAAGCAGGTGCTCCAGCTCGTGACGCTCTCGCCCGGAGAGTGGCCTCCGCGCCCCCGATTCCAGACGATCGAGCACCACGGGACCGAAGCGCACGCGCACGAGCCGCTCGACCTCGAGACCGACCGCCTCACAAAAGCGTCGAACCTCGCGGTTGCGCCCCTCGGCAATGGTGATCTCGAATTCGGACGTGCGGTTGCCCAGCGGCCGCGCCTGGACCGCACGCGGCAAGACGAGCCCGTCCTCGAGCTCGACGCCTCGCCGCGCCGCAACGACAGCCGCTCGAACATCCCCGCGAACGGTGGCGACGTAGGTCCGCTCGACCTCCGTGCTCGGATGAGTGAGGATGTGCGCGGCCTCGCCGTCGGTGGTGAGCAGCAAGACGCCTTCGGTGAGGTAGTCGAGCCGGCCGACGTACGTGAGCCCGGGCACGTCGGGCACGAGATCGAAGACGGTGCGGCGCCCTTCCGGGTCGGACTTCGTCGTTACGACGCCCGCCGGCTTGTTCAGCACGATCCACTCGAACGACGCGGGTGGTCGATCGAGCTCGCGCCCGTCCACCGTGATGCGATCCACGCTGGGATCCACGGACTGTCCCGTACGGGCGACGACGCCGTTCACCTGTACCCGACCGGCTGCAACGAGCTCCTCGGCCTTTCGCCGCGACGCGACGCCCGCGCGAGCGAGCGCGCGGTGGATTCGCATCGGCTCGCCGGTCACGCCGTCGGCGCTGCCTCCGATGCCGGTTCGGCGGGAGTGATCGTGCGGAGGGCGATCGCCAGCTCGTCGCCTCTCGGCAGCTCCTCGAGGTGGCGGAGCGCGAACTGCTCGAGGAAGATCGGCGTCGTGCCGTACAGCAGCGGACGGCCGACTCCCTCCGCGCGGCCGACGACGTCGATCAGGCCACGCTCGAGCAGCGACTTGAGGACGCTTCCGACAGCGACGCCGCGGATCTCCTCGATCTCGGCGCGGCCGATCGGCTGCCGGTAGGCAATGATCGCCAGCGTTTCGAGCGATGCGCCGGATAGCCGGTGTGGTCGAGCGGCAAGCTGCGCGCGCTCGATGGCCTCGGTGTACTCGGCTCTCGTTAGGATCTGCCAGCCGCCACCCACTTCCACGAGCTCGACACCATGCCCCGCGGTGTCGTAGGTCTCGCGAAGCTCATCGAGCGCCGATTGCAGCGCCGCCGGCGACGCGTCGGGATCGAGAGCGGCAAGTTCGTCGAGCGGGATCGGGCGTGCGCTCGCGAAGAGCGCGGCTTCAAGCAGCCTGGCTAGAGGATTCACGACTGATCAAAACGGAGGCGAAGGGTGCGAGCTGTGCGAGCCGGAGCTCGCCGCGGCGCGCGAGCTCCAGCAGCGCGAGCAGCGCCGAAAGCACCTGCCACGGCTGGGAAGTCGGCGGGCACACGTCGCGCCATCGCGCGGTCGCGCGGAGGGCGAGAACGGCACGCACGGTCGCGATCGCACCATCGACATCGAGAGGACGCGCGACGACGTCATGGATGACTGGCTCTCGGGCTACGCGAAGCACGCGATCGATCGCGGAGAGCAGCTCGGAGAGCGACAGGGCGAGCGGCGCCGTCGGCGGGGCGATCTGCTGCGGGACGTACGCGCGCGCGAATCGGCCGCGACGCTCCTCGCCGAGTCGCTCGAGGACATCCACGACCTCGCGCATCTGCTGATACTCGAGCAGTCGCCGCACGAGCTCCGCACGCGGGTCTTCCCATGCGTCGTCGAGCTCGTTGCGAGGCAGCAGCATCTGCGCCTTGATGCGGAGCAGCCGGGCGGCCATCTCGAGATAGTCGGCGGCCTGGTCGAGCTGCATGTGGTGGATGCGCGCGAGGAATTGCTCGGCAATGCGCGCGATCGGGATGTCGTAGATATCGACCTGTTCGTCGCGAATGAGCGACAACAGGAGATCGAGCGGACCGCTGAACTGCGACAGCTCGATCACGAATGGCGTCGCGACATCGGACACCGCCTCGAGCCGATGCGGCTCGACGGGGGCGTCGAAATCGAGCTGCCCCGTTAGGGCTGGCTCGACTAGCGTATCGATGTCCATGGGCTCGCTACGACGGACGGCACGGCGAAAAGCTAGCGGCACCACACGCCTGAGTCAAAGCAAAAATCGCGGGCGGGCGGATGTGATTTCACCAATTCGCGCATCGACGTTCGATCCACGTTATGCATCGGCTGCCTGGCTCGGGCATCCTGCCCAACTGACTGCGCTGCCTTGACATCGCGTGATGGCGCTGGTAAGGTTCGTGGCTCTATTTCGAACACTGATTCAGGAATTCCGGAGATACGACGTGCCGAATATCGCGTCCGCGAAGAAGAACATGCGAAAGGCCCGCGCGGCCACCGCGCGCAATCGCGCGCAGCGGTCCGCGCTCCGCACAGCGCTCAAGAAGGCCAAGGCACCGAGCGCCAGCGCCGAAGAGCGCCGCACGGCCGTCAGCCTGCTCGACCGCGCCGCGCGAAAGGGGCTCATTCACGCGAACGCCGCGGCGCGTCACAAGAGTCGGCTGGCCGCCCACGCCAAGGCATAACCCGGCAGGCTGCGTTCCTGAATGCAACAAGGGCCCGGACCAAGTCCGGGCCCTTCGAGCATCACGTATCCCAAGCGTCACATCGCCGCGAGCTCGCCCCCGCACCGCTCACAGTACCACTCGGTGGGATAGTTCATCGTCCCGCACTCCTGACACTTGAGCGTCTTGATCTGCTCGGTCGGCACATCCTTCAGAAAGGCGGGGATGCTTCCGGGCGTGAGCCCGGAATCGGGTTGTTGAACTTCCCGCTCGACGAGTGGCGTCGAGGTCAGCACAGGGGTTGGCGCAGCGCCACGGCGCGCCGCGCCGTTCATGCCCGCGGGCACCTGCACATCAGCCGACTCCATGATCCGCGCCGGCTCGGGGCGTGGCTCAGGCCGATTTTCGGCGCGCGGCAGCGGTGCTGGCGGCGCGAGATCAGCTGGCCTGGTTGGTGCCGGCCGGTCGACGACGGACTGCAGAAACGCCAGCTCATCGAAGCCCGACGAAGGCACCGAACGAACCGGCGGCGGTGGCGGAGGAGCTTGGGGCTGCGGAGCAGACTGCGCCGCCTGCGGTACCGGGGAGGGCGGCGCCGCCGGCGGCTGCACCGTGGGCCTGCCAGGAGCCAGTGCCTCGATCGGTATGACCGGCTCTTCACCGGCCGGCGGAGTCGGCGCTCGCACGGCGACGGCGAGAATTTCCTGAACACGTCCCAGCTCCGCTCCGATCTGCGCACGCTCGGCGCCGAGCGACGAGATGGCTTCGTCGCAGCGCTGCATCGCGTCACGCGCGTGATCGAGGCTGAACTCGCCGACCATTGCACGAAGCTCGGCTTCGGCTCGCTCGTCTCGCAGCGTCGTCTCGTCGGCGTACAGCGCAGCGACCTTCTCGGCGAGGGTGGTCGCCGTGCTCTGCAGCTCCGTCGCACGACCCGCTAGCTGGTCGAGGACCTTCGTCAATCGCGCATCGTAATCCGCGCGCACGCGAGCGAACACGTGGCTCGGTGTGGTGCCCTTGCGTGCATCGAGTTGAGCGATCCACTGCTCGTATCGATTGCGCTCTTCCATCAGCGCGTTCAGCGCGTCCATCCAGTTCGTGCTTTCGCTCATGCTTCACTCCTGGCGGCTGCCCGGCACGGGGCAGCCTGGATAGATCTCGCCGGGAAACGCCTTCGCTCGCGCCGTCTCGAGCGCTCGCACGTCGTCCGGCCCTAACGTCTGTACTCGGCCAAGGAGCCGAGCGGTCAACAGGATCTTCGCCGTGTGCTCGAGACTCTCCATTCGCTGGTGTGCGACGAGCAGTGACGGTCCAACTGTCGTCGCTCCATGATTCGCCATCAAGAACGCATCGTGTCGGGCCAGGAACGGCTCGAACGCATCGGCCAATGCCATTGTACCGGGCGTCGCGTACGGAACCAACGGCACCCAACCCACCTGATAAATGATCTCCGGTAGTACACACGCCGAGAAGGACTCGCCCGCAACCGCGAAACCGGTCGCGGTTGGAGGGTGCGCGTGGACGACCGCCTGAACATCCGGGCGCCGCTGGTAGATGCGCAGGTGCACCGCCACCTCTGACGACGCGCGCCGCGCCCCGCGACGGTGCTGACCATCGAGCGAGAGCTCGACGAGTTCCTCTTCCGTCACGTCCACCTTCGACATCCCTGCCGGGGTCACGAGCACACGGTCGCCGGGGAGCCGTACCGAGACGTTGCCGTCCGGCCCCGCGATCAAGCCACGGTCGTACAGACGCCTGCAGACCTGGACGATCTCCCGACGCGCCGGCAGCGACCCGTACACCACCGTCACCCCGTCGCCCGATGGACGATCTTGCCGCCCACAATGGTACACATCACACGCCCAAGGAGGGTGTAGCCCCCATATGGGCTGTTCCGGCCCTTCGAGACGAACCGCGCGGGGTCGACCGTCCATTCGCGCATGGCGTCGAAGACCGTGACGTCCGCGACGTTTCCGCGCCGCAACGACCCGCCAGGCAGGTTGAACGTGCGGGCAGGGGAAACCGCCATCCGGTCGATCAGCGTCGCCAGGTCGATGATTCCCGGCTTCACGAGCCAGGTGTTCACCACGGCGAGGGCGGTCTCGAGGCCGACAATGCCGTTGGGCGCGTCGGCGAACTCGCGCTCCTTCTCGTCGTAGTGGTGCGGCGCGTGGTCGGTGGCAACGAGGTCGATCGTGCCGTCGCGGACGGCATCGCGTACGGCCTCCACGTCCTCCGCCGTGCGCAACGGTGGGTTCATCTTCGCGTTCGTGTTGTAGCCGTCGACCGCGTCCTCGGTGAGGGAGAGGTGATGCGGACAGGCCTCCGCGGTGACACGGATGCCCCGTTCCTTCCCCCACCGGATGAGCTCGACCGATCCCCTCGTGCTCATGTGGCACAGGTGGACGTGGCCGCCGGTACGGCGCGCCAGCAGGATGTCGCGAATGACCATGATCTCCTCGGCCTCGGACGGGATGCCCTTGAGTCCGAGCCGGGCGCTCACCAGCCCTTCGTTCATCGCACCGCCGGCTGCGAGCGTGGGCTCCTCGCAATGGTCGGCAACCGGGATGCCGAACGTACGCGCGTACTCGAGCGCGGTGCGCATGAGGTGGGCGCTCGCGACGGGGCGGCCATCGTCGCTCACGGCCACGGCCCCGGCGCCCACCATCTCGCCGAACTCCGCCAGCGACTTCCCCTCCTGGCCTAACGAGATGGCGCCGATGGGATGCACGCGGGCGGCGTTCGCCGCCTGCCCCTGGCGCAGCACGAACCCGACAGCCGCCTGGTTGTCGGTGACCGGCTGCGTGTTGGGCATTGCGCATACGGCCGTGAACCCGCCCACGGCTGCCGCCCTCGCCCCGGTCGCGATGGTTTCGACGTCCTCGCGACCCGGCTCGCGCAGATGGCAGTGGACGTCGATGAATCCGGGCGCGACGACGAGCCCGGAACAGTCGATCACCTCGTAGTCGTCGCCATACGACGCCCCAGCCGCGGTCTCGAAGGCCTCGACCTTCCCGTCAGCCAGCACGAGGTCGCCTTTCGCGTCGACCTGCTGCGACGGGTCGATCACTCGCCCTCCGCGCAGCACGACATGCCTAACGCCGGAGCCCCTGTTCCCAGTTCCCTGTTCCCTGTTCCCGGTCACCTGTCGCTTCCTCCCTTCGCGGCATCGGCCAGCTCCGGCGCCCCGCCGGCAAGCAGATAGAGCACCGCCATGCGAACCGCCACGCCGTTCGTCACCTGGTCGAGGATCACGCTGTGAGGGCCATCGGCGACGTCGGAATCGATCTCGACACCGCGATTCATGGGGCCGGGGTGAAGGATGAGCAAGTCGCCGGGCGCGCGCTCCAGCCGCTCGCGCGTCACGCCGAAGACGCGATTGTATTCGCGCAGCGACGGGATGTAGCCCGCCTGCATGCGCTCCAGCTGGAGGCGCAGGACGTTCAGCGCTTCCGCCCACTCGATCGCCGCCTCGATCCGGTCGAACACCTCGACTCCCAGGTCGGCAATCGCGTTCGGCAGGAGCGAGCGCGGCCCGCACACGCCGACGATGGCGCCCAGCTTCTTGAGCCCCCAGATGTTCGACCGCGCGACGCGCGAGTGGAGCACGTCGCCGCAGATGCAGATGCGGCGTCCCTCCAGCGAGCCGAATCGGTCACGCAGCGTGAGGAGATCGAGCAGCCCCTGTGTCGGGTGCTCGTGCGTTCCATCGCCAGCGTTGATCACGTTCGACTCGATCCGCTCCGCGAGAAACTGCGCGGCCCCCGAGGCGGAATGGCGGATCACGACCATGTCGATGCGCATCGCCTCGAGGTTACGCGCCGTGTCCACGAGTGTCTCCCCCTTCGAAACGCTCGAGCCCGAAGCCGCAACGTTCACCGTGTCGGCGGACAGGCGCTTCTCGGCAAACTCGAACGACACGCGCGTTCGCGTGGAGGCCTCGAAGAACAGATTGACGATCGTGGACCCACGGAGCGCCGGCACCTTCTTGATCGCGCGCTCGCTGATCTCCTTGAATGGCTCCGCGGTGTCGAGAATCAGTCGAATCTGCTCGGGGGTCAGTGGCTCGAGCGCCAACAGGTCTTTCCCGAGCGGGGTCGTCACGCTGCGTCCTCCCGCCTGACGAGGACGACGCTGTCGGACCCGTCGAGCTCGGACACGAGGACGTCGACGCGATCGCTCGGCGCCACATCCACGCGCTTCCCGACGATGTCCGCGTGGATCGGAAGCTCGCGCCCGCCTCGATCGACGAGCACGGCGAGCGCGATCCGCGAGGGCCGGCCAAAGTCCGCGAGCTCGTCGAGCGCCGCCCTGACCGTGCGGCCCGTGTGGAGCACGTCGTCGACGATCAGCACGCGCCTGCCGTTCAGATCCCACGGCAGCTTCGTGGGACCGACCACCGGTCGTGGACCGACGGTCTGCAAGTCGTCGCGGTACAGGGTAATGTCGAGCGAGCCGCGAGGAACCTTGACCTGCTCGCGGTCATCGAGAATGTCGGCGAGGCGGTCGCTGAGCTGCACGCCTCGCCGCTGAATTCCCACGAAAATCAGATTGTCGACTCCGTCGAACAGCTCGACGATCTCGTCGGCCATGCGACGGAGGGTGCGCGCGAGCGCGCGCGAGTCCAGCACGGTCGTGGGCTTGGAGGCCATGAGAGGCCAATATCACCACGACGCGCCGCAAATTGAAGCCACCACGAAGGCGGAGCTTCGGCCTGCCGTTCAGCGCCCGGGGCGGTTCTCCACGACGTGGGACATCGGGCGAAGATACGACGACGCGTTCGTGGGCCGAGCGCCACCGTCGCGGTCGCGAAGTCGCGCGGCGAGACCTCGCGCGCGGCGATCCGGAGCACCGTCAGCGCGAATGATTCGCAGGCTGACCTCGCGATCGGCCACCACCGACCGTGGAGCGCGTGGTGAAGGACTCGTGGTCTCGGACGAACCAGCGCCCTCCTGCGCGAGCACCTGCGTTACCTCAATGTCCGCGAGGCGAGTGAGCGCGGTCTCCCTCTGCTTACCAATCTCGACGACGGCGGTTTCGCGGTTTCGTCGAATGGCCGAAACGACCCTAGCCGCCGTGCGGGCCAGCATTGCGACGCCGGCGTAGGCCGCCACATCCGCGGCGTTCAGCACGATTCCGACGCCATCGGCACGCTGAATGGCAATGAAGTCGACGACGCCTGCGCGAGTCACGAGCAGGCTCACGAAATTCCCGATCGCCCCACCGGCAATCAGGCCGAGGGCTATGGGCGCGCGGTCATCGATCCGTGACAGTTCTTTCGCGACGAGAATGATCAACGCGATCGCCGCGAGTGTGAGGACGAGGCTCAGCTCCCACGTGTAGTCACCGACGCTGAGGCCGAACGCGCCCTTGTCATTGTGCACGACGCCGAACCTGATGGCGGCGGCGTGGGCCCTCGGCTCGAGTGCTCCGAGCCAGAGCACGGCGAGCTGTTTGGTCACGAGGTCGCCGATGGCAACGAGCGTGGCGACACGGGCGAGCGGTATCAGCGGCGAACGACGTGCGGGTTCGTGCATCGATTCCCCTTAACCGGGTCGTGAGTTGGGACGGGAGCGGGCACCTCTCATGCCAGGCTCGGCCGCGAATACACCACGTCGAGCGGTGGTCTAGCACGGTCGGGAGCCCATGCCGTGGTGACGGCGCCACACCCAAACGCGGGCCGTCGCATCACGAACGCGGGCTGACACGGCGCACGTTCCGCCGCCAGTCTGCCGCTTGAAGCCCTCAGCCGCCAGGGCGGTTGGCGCGCGCGAGCTGGCGAGCGGTGTGTTCCTGGCGAAACTCCTCGAGCTCATCCCCGCCGAACATGCCGTCGGCGATAGCGGCGATCTCCTCGGCCTCCTTCCATGCGCGCTCGAGCTCGAGCAGCTCGCCGGCGAGGGCGCGCCGCTCCGTGTCCTCGTTGGCCGCCATCTCGAGCGCGAGCCGGTCGACGAGCGGGAGACGAAGCATGAGTGTGCTCGGCTCACTCGTGATCGAGCCGCGCCCCCAGAACGACCGATTCGCGATGTGCAGCGCCAGGCGCTCTGCGGCGGACGACGAGACCGGAGCGGCTTCGGCGCTCACCGGCGCGTCGGGGAATCGGCCCCAGCCCGTTCGCATCGCGAGGGCAACGATGCGCGAAAAGTAGCCCTCCTCATCCTCGGCATCTTCGATCTTGGCGGTCGCGCGGCGAACGTCGTCAGGCAGCGCGCCGGCGGCGTTGAGCGCCGCGAGCATCTTGGCCGCCGTTCGAAGTCCGTCGTCGCCGCGGACAGTCGTTAGGCCGCGATCGTGCTTGACGACGAGTCGCCACGGCTCGTGCGGGTCGGGGCGGATGAGCTCCGCCGCATCGAGGTGTCCCCAGCGAATGATCGAGCGATTGCCCTGCTCGTCGGTGAGAACATCGAGCACGCGATCGCGGTGCCGGTATAGGCGAAGCCGCGTGAGCGGCTCATCCGCAAACAGGCTCGGCGTGTCGTCGCGGGTGATCCGACCGACCGCGTCGTTCACGGCGCGAGCGCCTCGCCTTGCGAGGCTCGTGACGGCCCCGATGATTCGTCCGGATCCGCGCCGCTGGATCACGTCCCCATAGCGCCACGCGGCAACCTCCGGACGCAGCGCCTTCCCGATGCGAACGAGGTCCAGCCCTTCACGCAGCTGCGCCAACCCGATGTTGTCCGTCGAAAATCGGAGGTGCGTGGCCCGAAAGCGACGCTCGCAGTCGTCGATCGCCTCCCACCGCTCCTCGATCGGGGAAAGGTTCCAGCGCGTGCAGCTCGTGCAGATGACCCACAGCCTTCCCTTCTCGGGGTCGAACGCAATCCGTCGCCCGACGGGAAACAGCTCGACCACGTCGTTCGTGCCGAGCGACTCGTTGCAGAACAGACAGGTCGTATACATGCGGCCGGGCGAGGGACGCGTTGCTCGAGGGCGAGGCCCGTGTCGATCGCGGAAACGATCGACTACAGCGGTATTATATGCAGCGGCACGGCGGCGCGCCCAGACCGGTTTTCGGGGCGTCGCCCACTGGCGGATCGTCGCGGAATAGCGTGACAAGCCGAGGGGCTGAGGCGTCGAACTCCCTGGGGAACGCGTGGGAATGACGATGAGGTTTTCCTCACGTTCGCTTCGGGATGATTCGTGTCCTTCGGCACCTTTCGCGCGTGGGCTGCAGCGTCTTATGATGCGGTCGGTCGGCGCGCGCGCGCGTCAGGTTCTTCTCGCGCTATAGTCACTTTGCACAAACGCTCGGAAGCTCTTGCTCGCGGCGCGATCGTAGCACTGCCATCGTTCGGCTCGGCGTGGTTCGGCGGGAGCGCGCCGAACCGCCAGGTCGTGATCGTGATCGTCCTGGCGGTCATCGCCGTCACGGCACTGCTCGTCGCGGGTTCCGCGTACCTTCGTGATCAGCGCCAGCGATCCCGCGCTTCCGGTGACGAGCAGTTGTTCACCACGACGCCGCTCCCAATGACGAGGGAGCAACTAGCGAGGCTCGCGCGAGAAAGGTCGCCGCACGACGCGTTCTCGGGACTCCGAATTCCGCGCTGGGTTCAGGTCGGGTCCCTGGTGGTCGCTCTCGTCGTGACCTGGAGCGTGGCACGGCGTGTGGCGCCCGACTCGCGCCTGCCCCTGACCGCGAGAGAGGGAACGCCTGCTGCGGCCAGCGCGAGCGATCTGACCGAGGCATCGCCGGAGGACGTCGACGCGGGCGAAGGGCCGGCGTTCGCGTTCCAGGCGCGCGACTGGGTAACGCGGCGCGGCGGCGGATGCGAGGGCCAGCTCGTCGTGACGAGGGGCGAGCCCAGCGCCTGGACGCTCACGGCGCGCGTGCATGACGACGAGGGGCAGCTCATCGACACGGCCCACACGCGCGTCAGCGCGCTGCGTGTGGGCGACGTGGTCGATTTCAGCTTCCCGCGTGCCGACTGCGATCGCATCGGCGCCTGGGACGTGCGCGGCGATCGCCAGCCCTGACACCACGAGGTCCCATCACGCATCGCGGATGGTCATCGCCGGGTCGATGCGAGTGGCCCGTCGAGCCGGCACCCACGCAGCCGCCATCGCCACGACGGCGACGAGGACCGCGACCGCGGCAAACGTAATGGGGTCTCGGGGCGACACTTCGTAGAGAAGGCCGGCCAGCACGCGAGTCGACCCTAACGCCGCCGCAAGCCCGACGACCAGCGCGATGCCGGCAAGCGCGAGCGCCTCCCGCACGACGACCCCGGTCACCTGCGACGCGCGGGCGCCCAGCGCCAGACGGATTCCGAACTCGCGACGGCGCTGCACCACGCCGTAGGACACCACGCCGTACATGCCGACGACGCCGAGGAGGAGCGCGAGCGCGGCGAACGCACCGGTGAGGACGGTCGCGAAGCGCCGCCGCCCGACGCTCTCGCGGTACCGATCCGGCACGGGCGACACGTCCTGGACCGGCAGGCGTGCATCGACCTGCCTGACGAGTCCGCGGAGCCCGCTGCCTAACGTGTTGACGCTCGCCATGGCGTCCGTTCTCATGACCAGCGTCATCCACGTCATCCACGGCCACCGCTTCTGCGCGAACGGTACGAAGAGAGCGGGCACCGGCGCGGCGTCGGCGGCGTTGCTTCGCGTGTCGCCGACAACACCCACGACCTGAAGCCACGGCCCCGACGGGCCCACGAAGCTCACGCGCGAGCCCACCGGGTCGGCACCGGGCCACAGCAGCCGCGCCAGCGATTCGTTCACAATGGCCACGGGCGGAGCATCCGCGCGGTCTGCTGGTGTAAACGGACGGCCACGGTGCACCGGAATACCCATCACGCGGAAGTAGTCGCCCGCAACGACGCGAAGCGGCTGAGGGTCCTCGCGGCCACTGGCGTTGCGCGACGGTTTGCCCTCGATGGCGAACGAGAACGTCATGCTCGACGAGCTCCCGATCTCTTCGGTCGTCCCGGCCACGCCGGTCACGTGCGGCAGCTCGCGCGCCCCGGCCATGAGCTGGTCGTAGAATGCCACGTGCCGATCGTTTCCGTCATAGCGAGCACGCGGCAGGTCGAACGAGGCGGCAACGAGGCCAGCAGGACGGTAACCGTAGTCGATCGATGCGAGACGGTGCGCGGACCGAAGCAACAGCCCGGCGCCCGACAACAGGATGAGCGACACCGCGAGCTCGCCTACCAGGAGGACCGAGCGGACACCCACGTGACGAGCGCTCCCGCCGCGGTCCCCCGATACGCGGAGCGCGAGGTGAAGCGACTCGCCGCGCCGCCGTCCAGACCGGAGGATCCGCACGACCGGCACGCACCCGAACAGCAGGCCGCTCGCCAGCGTCGTCGCGAGCGCGTACGCGAGCACAGCCCCGTCGACCCGCACCGCCGAGAGCCGGGGTATGTCGTCGGGCGCGAGCATCGTGAGCGCGCGGGTGAGCAGCGCGGCCACGGCGACGCCCAGCAGTCCGCCAACCGACGCGATCACGACGCTTTCGGTCAACAGTTGCCGCGTGAGACGCCACCGGCCCGCGCCTAACGCGCCGCGCACGGCCATCTCGCGGCGGCGCCCGACCGCACGCGCGAGCAGGAGATTCGCGATGTTCGCGCACGCGACGACGAGGAGCAGCGTAGCGCCGCTGAGCAAGATCAGCAGCAGCGGCCGGACGCTCGCGACCATGTCGTCAGCCATACCCACGACGTTGGTCCCGAAGCCCGTCATGTATTGCGGGAACTCTCTGGCGAGCGCACCGGAGATGGCGCGCATTTCCGCGCTCGCTGCCGCGAGCGTCGCGCCGGGCGCGAGTCTCGCCACCACGTACCAGTTGTGGCTGCGCCGCTCGTTCGGATCAATGTGGTCGGCCGTGACGGGACGCCAGATGTCCACACCCGCCGATGGAAACTCGAAGGCGGCCGGCATCACGCCGAGCACCGTGTAGGGCGCGTCGTCGATCACGAGCCGCCGGCCGACGACGCCCGGGTCGGCGCCGAACCGTCGGACCCACAGCGCATGGCTCAGCACGACCGCGCGACCGTCGCCCTTGTCATCATCCGCGACGAAGGTGCGACCTAACGCGGCACGCGCGCGGAGGACCTGCATCACGGACGGCGTCAGGTCCGCTGTGGTGATGCGCGTCGGCTCGCCGGCCTCGACGAGCGTCACGCTGAACGAGCCCGAGTGCGCACCCATCGCGGAGAAGGTCTTCGCGCGATCGCGCCAGCTGACGTAGTTGCCCATCGACACGACATTGTGGTCGTCGCCTCTCGGCGAAACCTCCCAGAGCCGAACGAGCCGGTCGGGCTCCGCGAACGGCAGTGGGCGCAGGAGCACGCCGCGAACGATGCTGAAGATCGCCGTGCTGGCGCCGATGCCGAGAGCCAGCGTGATCACGATGGTTGCGGCGAAGCCGGGGGCTCGGCGCAACGACCGCAACGCCAACCGGGCATCCTTGGCAAGCGAGTCGAGCAGCTCGGCCCACTCGTGGCGGCGCGCCATCTCGGCCCCGATCCCCTCGCAGAGCGAGCGTGCGCGCTCGAAGTCGCCGAACTCCTCGCGAGCCCGAGCGCGGGCTTGGTCGGGAGCCATGCCCTGCCCGATGAGGCGCTCGGCGATCATCTCGATGTGAAACTCGAGCTCATCGGCCACGTCGGCGCGAACGTCCCCGCCCCGGAGCCGCAGATATCGTCGCCAGACCGGAACACCACGGCCGGCCGACTCGTCGCTCGATGGGTCGATCATGGTACGCTCGCGCCGGCTGCCCGGCCGGCCGACATCACCTTGCCGATCACCGCGACATACCGCGTCCAGCTCTCCGACTCGGCGCGCAGCTCACGGCGCCCGCGCGCCGTGAGCCGATAGAACTTCGCTTTCCGGTTGTTTTCGGAGAGTCCCCACTCGGCCTCGATGAGCCCGCGCGCCTCCATGCGGTGCAGCGCCGGGTAGAGCGCCGCGTCCTCGATCCGGAGCTCGCCATCCGTGGCCTGGCGCAGCCAGGCGAGGATCGAATAGCCGTGCATGCGATCCCACGTGAGCGCTTTCAGCACGAGCATGTCGAGCGTGCCCTGCAGGACGTCGACTTCCTGGCGCGCCATTCGCGGCTCTCCACTAAATGGTTAGGTGGAGAGTAGCGAACACTCCACTAAACTGTCAAGGGGAAGCCCGGGTCATTGGGTGCGCACTTTCGGGGTCGTCACCTGCAGCTGCCAGTCGTAGATCCGTTGGCAGGAGACGCCACGAAAGCGAAAATCGACGAGGACTCCGGGCACGGCGGCATCGACTTTCCCGGAATCCCGGGCGATGATCGCCCCGCTCGTGTCCATGACGAACGCCACGAACTGGGCGCGCGTGCCGCCCCCGCGCTTCACCTCGAACGTGCCGATGCAGTCCCGGCCCTCCATGCGGCCGCTCCGCCATCGGACGTCGAGCCCGGTGTCGGCGGCGGCCGTATTGACGGCCGCGGGGGGATTGGCGGGCGCGCCCGATTTGTTAGGCATGAGCAGCGCCGTGACCGCGACCACCGCGAGACCGACCACCACGGCGCCCACGATGACGGGTATGGGCACGCGCACTCCGCGCTCGGGCGGGGGAGCAGGTGGCGGCGGGGACGCGGGCGATGGTGGCGGAGTCGATGCAGGTGTCGGCACGCGGGATCTTTCCTCTGGTTCTGCAACGCACGTTCATACTCGCCGGATTGAAGATGGGCGCCGTTTCCGGGCGTGGCCAGAGGCCCCTGCGCCGGCCCGGATCGTCGGGCTGGGCTCGAGGATCGGGACTGTCGCCTAACGTTCCGCGGGCGGCGCGGCAACTGGACGCGTCTCACCGGGACAAGCGGTGCTGGTGGCGTCGAGGCGGCGGACGCGTTTTCCGATCCTGGCGCCCTGACCACCCGCTCGAGGAGACCCGACCCGATGACCATCCCGCTGTGTATCCTGCTTGTCCACACCTGCTTCGTCCCCGAGGCCGGGCCTGTCGCCGGCGGGGACACCGTCCGGCTCGAGGTCGGGTCCAGCGAAGTCAACGGGCGCGTCTACGCGCCCCACGCCGCGCGCGTGCGCGTCCACATCGGGTCGCTCGACACGGCCCCAACCGCGGAGTGGACGAACGAGCTCACGCTCGGCGATTCGGCCGGCCGTCGCGTCATGCGATGGGTCACCAAGGGCACACGCTCGGGGCCGAGCGGACCGACCACCTGGGAGCTGCGGCAGACGTACGACGCCGTGACGCTCGCGCCGTACGGGTACTCCTCGAGATCGAGCAACGGGAGCTCCACCCAGCTCACGCTCGACGGGACGCGTGTGCGGGGGACGAGGCGCCTGCCGGGGGACACCGCGGCTCAACCGGTTGACGTCACGTTAGACCGGCCAGGGTTCGTGGCGTCGGCGTCGGACCTGGTGCCAACAGCCGTGGGCCTCAGGGAAGGCACGGTCATCACGGCCCCGTTCTGGAGTCCCGCGATGACAAAGGCCGAGCTGCGGATTTTCTCCGTGCTTGGCCAGGTCTCGGTGAACGTCGAAGGGAGTGATGTCAGATCGTGGAAAGTCGAGGAGCGGCGGTATTCCGATCGCCAATTGCTGGCGACCTGGTACCTCGTCGACACCGCACCGTACATGGTCTACGGGGAGGTCCCGTTGCCTAACGGACAGGTGCAGCGGATGACCGAGGTGTCAATTCCGATGTCGGAGGGCAGGTAGGCCGCACCACGGCCCGTTGTTTGCCCTCGTGGCTCGTGCCATCACGTCGCCGCACGGGAGGCCCGCCTAGGATTGGCCGGAGGGAAACCTCTACAACAGGCGCGGCCGGCAACCCGCGTGCAGTCCGGAGGGGCCAAGTCCGGCGCGTGGTTCGTCGGCGCCGTGGTGGCACTGTGAAGCTCCGCCGTCGAGCGGCGACGTGTGCGATACGCTTTGCACGGGCTTCGACTCGCTACGCGCGCAGGCAGATCGGAAGACGGTAGATTCGTGGACCGTTCGGTGGCGTACAGGGTTCCACTGCCGACACCCGTTCCGAAACGATGACGCATGCGACGCGCGCGTTGGATCTGCTTTTCCAGGCCATACGCGAGGTCGAGTTGCCCGAGGAGCTCGGGCGGCTCGCTGCCGCGGCGCGGGAGCTGTACGCAGGCCAAGAGCAAACCCTCCACACGCTCATGCGGGCAATCGAGTCGCGCGACCGCGCGCTGGCCGCGAAGCTCGAGCAGGCTGAGATGTTCCCGCCGCCGGCACCGGAAGAACCACGGGAGTACGACACCGGGCCGGTCGGGCCGGCGCCGGCAGACCTCGTTCGCGAGTGGTGCGAGCGCGTCGTGACGATGGGGCCCGATGAGCTCTCGGCGTTCGATCAACTGATCTCGGGGCACTGGGAGCGTGGATCGCTGTTGGAGGTTCGACATGCGATTGCCCGGCGCCGGCGTGAGCTGGCGGGCTAGGAGATGGGGGACGGGCGACGGGGGATGGGCGACGGCTAGAGAGCGGAGAACCCTCGGTGGCGACGACCTAACGCGCGGCTCCCTTCTCTGGCCGCGCCGGGCGCCGATGAGAAAAGTCGAGCCCGGCCTGCATTCTCATGAGGGATGCCGGTCGTTGTTCACCCTTATCGGAGAGGAGGGCTCATGCGCGCGCCTCGATACGCGTTGTCGGCGGTACTTGTCGCATCGGCACTGATCCAGTCGCTGTCGGCCTGCGCTTCAGCGACGAGAGACAAGCTTGGCTTCACCGGTGGCGTGGGCGTGACCTATGGGAATCTCAGCGGTGGGGATTTCGACGGGACCAAGGCGGGCGCGGGATTCGATGTCAACGCCGGTGTTACGCGGGGCGCCTGGCAAGTGGGGCTCGGCTACGATCGCACGAATCACGGCCACGAAGACTCGAACGGTGATTTCGTGGTGAGCAATCTGTATCTGGAACCGCGCTATTCATTCGTCTCGGCGACGCGTCGGCTCACGCCGTACGTCGCGGGAAGAGTCGGAAAGGCGATGGCGTCGTTCGACGAGAGCTACGGGGGGACGTCGGATGCCGACGGGTGGATCTACGGACTCGGCGCGGGCGTGTTGTGGCCGCTCGCGAAGTCGGTGCAGGTGGACGGCGCGCTGCATTACGCGCGCGTCTCGCATGACTATGGCAGCGGCGATTACTCCGACTCCGAGAAGGGCAACCTGATCAGCATGCGAGCGGGGGTTCGGATCTTCCGCTAGCGGTCCAGGTGCATCACGGCCATCAGCTCTGACGCGGGATGCTCGGCAATGTGGCAGTGCAGCATCCGCACACGCGGGCTCGACGTGTCGATGAATAGGTCGACCGCCGAGCCTCCGGGAATGATGGCCGTGTCCTGGCGTCCACGGGCGCGAGGTGATTACACCGGAATTCCAAACTCATCAACGGCGACCTTCCTTCCCTTCTTGTTTTTTGCGCCAACCAGCGCCCCGCCCCGGTATTTGTAACGCAAGAAGTCTCCCTGCCCCGGAGCGGGCGTGAGCGTTAGGCTGACCGAATCGTCCGGCGATGGCCGTGCACAGCAATTGTTGTGGCGCGGCGTCGCGGCGCGACCCCATGAGTCATCGCCAGCGTACGGCGGCGCTGCTGACGGCAGGTCCCAGCGCGGGATCCGCGCGTAATCAACCTCGGTAAAGAAGTCGCCGAAGTTCGGGCTGGATGGATCACCGTCCGGGTCAGGACTAACGATCCCACGCAGTTTCGTGACCGCCTTGGTCCATTGTTTCAGCGCCTTGTCGTTGCCGCTCCCATCACGATCAACGGCGGACGGGTGGGCAAGCTTGAAAACCGGCACCGCGTTGACGGCGCTGTTCGACGCCGCCCAGAGGTCGTACGCATCGTGCGCCGGCCCCCCGAACGCGATGATTGCCTGGACGCTGTTGGTCAGCAACGCGTCATACAGGCTGTGCCGGGCGTTCGCGATTTCGACATTCGTCTTCAGGACCTTCAACCCCTTCGTTTTCTGACTCGGCTTCATCGCCACCGCGAACGCGTTCACGAGCACGTAGGATCGCGTTAGGCCGAGCTTCGCAAGAAAGCCCTGGGTCTTCTGACCAGAGTCACCCACCAACGTCCGGCGCATGAACGGCAGGCACTCTGTGGGTCCGGGGTCTGATGCGATGCAGAGGACTCGTGCGCTCCCGTCCAATCGCCCCCGGTACAGGACCGGCCCGAAAGCATACCAGAACGTGGTGCTGTCACCGACTTCCGCCTGGTAGTCCGGCGTGGCCTCCATGAGCGTCTTTATCGCGCCAGTGGGGCCAGCATCCGACTGCGCCATCTCCGCGGCCGGAATCGGACGGAGCACTGCGCGTGTCAGATCGAACTTGTCGCCGTCGACGGTTCCCTCGAGATGGCGACGATTCACGATCTTGAGTTGGACGACCGATCCACTCTTCGTACCTCGAAGCGTTTTCTTGCTGGGGTCTCCCGTGATGTTCCACGTTTGGGCGCCCAGCGAGAGTTTCCCCTTGATCGCGCTCTTCATGCGAAGGGTTGCTTCGCCGACTGGTGCCCCCGCGCGCGTGGCCAGGAAATAACCGGCGGCGCTGACGGTGATTGGAGCTGGCATGAGCCCTCCTGACCTCGGCTGTTATGACCTACCAATCGTTAGGCGCCGCCGTTGACGAACCACGCCCTGCGAGAATCCGACGACCTCCACTTCGCCGGCGCCGTCCGGGATTACCACGCGGCGAACGCCATCCCGATTCAGCGAGATCGGCAACGCCGCGGGGTGGCCATCTGCAAACACATCCAGGTGGTCCAGTCCTTCCGTCGCCACCGACAGCGTGCGACCGCGGCGGCCGACCCGCAGGCGGGTTCGGGGCTGCGCGTCGAGGATCGCGGCGCAGTGTTCGATCAAGTCGCGATTCCCGCTGAACAGGTCGCGTCGCGTCATGTCGTACGGCTGCCCGGGCACGCCCACGTCCTCGACCAGCGTCCCTTCGGCACCGTTGCTCCGCACAGCGCGCCGGACAGCTACGGTGAAGCTGACACCGGGCGGGAGCGGTGGGAGCGGCGACTTGGCCGCCGCCAATGCCACGCGCAGATCATCTGAGCCCCAGACGTTTGCCCCGCCTGCACCCGTGGCCTCCCCGATCGCTACGACCGGGCCGATGCCGTTGTCGACAATCCCGGCGGTGAACAGGTCGCCGGACGAATACGTGTTCCCGTCAACCACAACAACCACCGGCCCGCCATAGTGTTGCCCAACGTCGTTGCAGAGTTCCTCAGGCGTAATCGACAAGTGGCTCGAGTAGGCCTCGCCGGTTTGCTCCGCGCTGCTCAGCGACTCGGCCCACGGCGCGAGGTCGGCCTGATTCAGGGGCGCTCGTGCCATGGCCGCTGTGAGGGGGGTGGCGCGCAGCGCGAACTTGGTGGGCGTGATCCGGTTCGGCGTGAACAGCTGCAACATCCGCTCGGCGGCCCAGATGAACCCACCCGGGTTCGCCCGGAGGTCGATGATCAGGCCGCGATCCGGCAGACCTTTCAGCAGCGCAATCGCGGCTTCGAGAAACGCGCCATCGTCGTCGACGTCGAAGCTCCAGATCCGCAGATACCCGAACCGGCCTTTCGTCGTCCGAACCGTCTTGGCCGTGATGAAGTCGGCGAAGGCCGCGGCGCCTCGCGCCTGCGGGCGTCGGTCGCGGATCGCCTTGCGTTCGGCGGCCCACAGCGCGGGGTTGAACCGCATTTTCTTGGCGCGGCGAACTTCCTCAGCCGCGCGATTGATGCCGGTGCGCACGCGTGTACCAAGCGTGCGGGACGCTGTCGCGGCACGAGCCGGGTTGATACCCTCCCAGTACAGCTTGACCTCGCGACTCTTTCCCTGTTTGTCGCGGTAGCCGATGACGACCCACTCTTCGTTAGGCGGTGGGCCGTAGTCGAGCGCGCGGAACGTGAGCGACTCGAGCGCCCTTGCTCGTCGGGCGTCGGGCCTCCCGCCCGTCTGGCTCTCCGCGTGCAGTTCCACCGCGCGGTCGAAGGGAACGCCGTTCCAGTGGTCGAGAGCCACGCCGGGCGTGAAGTGCGGGTCGTGGACCGACCTGCGGTCGACCTTGGAGACCACGTACTGCGACTGTGTGGTGGGACCAAACGCTTCGACGAGGAACGGCAGGCTCGCGACCGGTTCCTCCACGGTCCACGGGCCGGTGTACTGTGTGTGAGCGTCCCGCAGCCGGTTGATGAGAAGCGTCAGCTCGCGATGGAACTGCAGGTCCGTCACGATCGGGACCTGCTGGCGCAGGTGTTCGAGACCGCGGATCACGTCGAACCCGTAAAGCGAGCGCTTGAGTGGCAGGTGTGAATACACGCCGTCGAGGACCAGACACAGGGCGTCGATGACATCGAGGCGCTCGGCCCAGGTGAGCGGCGCCACTCCCGCGCCCGCTGGGGCCGCTGCGCGTTTGATGCCCCGATTGCGTTGTCGGGGACTCATGGGTAGAACCCCGCGAGCCCGTCGAGCAGCCCGCCGTGGAAGCCGCGCCCCTTGATCGACTTGAAGAACGCGGCGTCGTGGACCAGCGACGGCAACTTCGGAATGACAATGTCCGCGGCGTGGTCAGCGATGTCCCCGGCCATTGCTCTGGCCCCGAACGGCATGTCGAGCACCAGCTCGAGCGGGGCGTCGTCGGCGTCGATCGGCCCGGCGAACGCTCGTCGCTGCGCGTCGGCTTTCTTCAGCGCCGTCACGGGATCCTTGCGGACCGCGTCCAGCGCGCCGGTGATGTCGGCGAACGACCACCCCTTGGCTGGGGTCGCGGGGTTCGCGATCGCGAATCGATACTTCTTCTTGCGCACCGTGATCGGACTGGACGGGCGGAGCGGCGCGGCGTTCATCAGCGCGGCCTCGCCGTAGCGCGGAATCCCGTTGTAGACGACGAGCCTAACGTCCGCCTCCGTTGACTCGACAACGTGGGTCCATACGGTTTTGGTACTCGCGCTGAACACCGTAACGTCGCCGAACGAGCCCTCCTCCAGCCGACCCACCACCTGCTTCCAGCAGCGCGACAGCGCGTCACCTGGGTTCGTGGTCACCGTCGCGACAAGTTCCCGGTCGGTGAATCCCAGGCCGAGCTTCATGCTGGCCAGTCTGGCGACCTTGAGCTCGCCCTGGACGTTCTTGCTGCCCGACGGTCCCCAGTCGGAGCCGATGCAGATGGACACACCCTGTTTCTTGGCCGCCGCGACGTCCGCGGTTGACCCGTAGAGCCAGAAGTTGGAGAACGGCGACCAGACCATCGCGCCAGCTTTGGCCTTGTCCCAGCGCGCCCAGTCGTCGCTGTTGATCGCGCTGCAATGAATGCCGATGAATGTCTTTACCAGGCACCCCGCGTTCGACGCGTCGGTGAACTCGCGAGTGACGAGGGAGCCTTGCTGGCCTTCAGCGCAATGGTAAATGAATCCCCTGCCCCTACTCTCGGCCTGTGCCATTTTCGCAAGCTCGCCGGCCTTCAGGGTGAGCGCGGAGGTCCGAATCAGATCGTGATCGGTGCCACCTGCGGTCTCGTCGTCGACGTTGCGGAGCGACTGCACGATTTTCCGATTCGCCGATGGCCAGCCCTGGATCGAGGTCGTGCCACCCACCAGCGCGCGCAGCTGGACGTGCGCCAACAGCGCTTCCGGCGCCGCCCGCACGAGGGCGCGAGCCGGGAAGCTGATGGAAGCTTGATAGCTCGGAGCGCGCGTCCAGCTGTCGTGGTGAGCGAAGGCGGTCTTTTGTTTCGGCTCCGCCCAGAGCGGCAGTGTGTTGTAGGCGATGTGGTTGTGGAGGTCGATCAGACCGGGCAGCACGAACGAGTCGCCGACATCGATCGTGGGCGCGGTTGCAAATCCGGCAGGCGCCGCACCGTTGCCCGACGTCACGGCTTCCACCGTTCCGCTGTCGTCGATGAATACGCGGCCTTTGAACAGCGCGTCGGGGTCGGAGCGGTTGAGCGGCAGTATTTGTCCGGCGATCACCAGGGCCATTGCATCTCCGTCTTCACGGTGAATACGTGCTGGTTGATTCGTCTGTCCATCACACGCTCACTGGCGACCGTTGGCCAGGTCGGTCAGGTTCGGACGGGCGCCCAACCCTAACGCCGCGATCCGACTTTCGATAGGAGGGGAACTCCCGAGGTTGTCGGCTCCAAACTTGGACGGACCCACGGATGTGGTTTCGGAGAGTATCGTTCAGCGCACGGGCTCGAGAATTGACGTGTCGCACTCGCTGCTTCGCGTGTGCGAGCGCCCGATGCGACAGATCGGTTCGCGACGTGGCGGATCGCCGGCGCAAGCTGAGGACGTTGCTCCGCGATCGTCATCTGGGGTGAATACGCAGCGTTCCTCCAGGGCGGCTCGGCGATGTTACATGTTAGGCGCCACGTAGCCACCCGTACTGCGCATACTCGCGCGGAACGAACTATCCGCCGTATCAACTTGCCTTGATCCGCCGCGATAGATGAACGGGAGAAAGGCGTCGGTGTCTGATCATGCGCCGCCCCGCGTCCTGCAGCATCCGATGACGCGGTCGTACCCGATCGCGCCGTTCTGGATTGCCCAGCGTGAGATGCTCGATCACCAGCCAGACGACGGCACGGCCCTCGGGCGTGTCGTCCTGCTGCGATGCCTTCGAGTACACCGAATGAACAATTCGACGCCCGATTTCGACACCAGCACTACCTAACGCCGACAAAACGAAACCCCGCCGCACTGGCTCAGTGCAACGGGGCAAACGGATGGGGAGGGATTCGAACCCTCGAATGGCTTTTGACCATTACACGCTTTCCAGGCGGGCCAAATGGGCCGGGGATTACGACATCACATCGGGATTTCAGAGGGCAGACATCGCGATCCGCCGCGGTCTCCCCTGCACC
>DASUGD010000298.1:0-35533 GCA_036274195.1 Gemmatimonadaceae bacterium
ACGTAGCCCGTGCCAATGACGGCGATATTCACGCGTGCTCCAATTCGTTGAAGTTGAGAGGCCGCACCAGGTTACCTCGGCGGCACGTAAATGCCGCGGCGGTCCTGCCCGCAAGCCTGACTGAAGACGATCAAGGGGTCCGCGCGGTCGCGGAAGCCCCAGCGGGAGATGTGTAGCGACGCCGTGCTGGCGCTGACGTGAAAGGTCGTGCCCCTGTTATGTGAATTGGACGGCGTTGCACGCCTGAGTGCCGCTGCTCGGCAGCTTTCCGGGGGCGCACGCGACCAGCATGTCTTTCGCAGGATCGACGAAGACCTCGATGACAGCGGGCGGCTCGTACGGCCGCCTCGTGCGACTGTCCTGCCCCTTGTTCGAATACTCCTCAGGTGTCATGGCTCTGCCTCGTGTCAGCGCTGCACGTTAGGCGGTACAACCCGCGAGCGGGCGGGCTGCCGGCGGCGACGGGGGCAACCCATGGATCGCATGCGTAATATCGCACTGGTACTGGTCTTTCAGGAACGGACTCCCGGTGGCCAACCGAGCGCGCGCCGGGCAATTGCTGCAGCCGCTGCGGAGCGAGCACCCACCGCACGGCGCGTCTTCGGGTAAGGGTTGGGTAACCCTGGCCCCCATCTCGGACCAGAGGTCGTCCCACGGCATCTCGAGAATCGGGAACGAAGGGTCGCGATCGATCACGCAGTGGCTGGCGTTCCCGAGCGCATCGACGAAAAACGCGATCCGTCCGGCTCCGCATGTGTAGAGCTCGTTGATTCCGTTGGTCTCACCGCGAACCGAGCACTCGGGCAGAGGGCCGTCGGGCCGCGGCTGGCCGTGACGGAGCTCGTAAAGGTGATCCCGAAGCGCGAGGACGCGTCGCGGCTCGATCCGGCATAACGTCGGCTGCTGTCCGCCGTCGTGGCGCGCATCGATCACCGGGTCCGCCTTGAAGGGCAACGATCGCGCTCTGCACCATTCCACCAACGCATCCACATGGTCGGACGACAGGGTGCTGATCGGGCACTTCATGAGGAGCGGAACGCCTGCGCCGCGGAGGCGCTCGACCCCACGCTCGAAGCGCGAAAACGAGCCGGGTACCTGCGTCGTCGACTCGTAGTGCGCGGCGTCGGCGCCGTAGATGCTCACTTCCACGGAGAACGGGGGCCGCTCGGCCAGAAGCTGAGCGATCGACTCCGTCACCATCGTGGCGTTGGTGTACAGCGTGACCAGAAAGCCCTTCGCCAGCGCGTGCTCGTAGATCGCGGCGAAGTCACGGCGGGAAAAGATTTCGCCGCCCGTGAGCGTCAGCCACAGCACGCCGGCGCGCTCGACGATGTCGAGGACCTCGCGTGACTGCCGCGTGTCGAGGTACGGCCCCCGGTATGGGTCGCCCGGCGCCAGCAGGTGGCTCGCACGTTCTCCGGGGTGGCCACCTGCCTAACGAAGCAGGCGCGCCATTTCGCGCGTTACGCGTCGCGCGGCGTCAGCCGTGGGCGGATATGCCGCTTCCAGGAGGGTGGCCTGCGAGACTATGGCGTTGACGATCTCGAGTGCGCGGCCGCACCGCGCCGGCTCCCACAGGGGCATCGACAGCGAGTTGACCATGCGGCGGAATGCCTCTCCCGGCGGTACCCGACGCAACGCCACGGCATGGCCGTGTCGGATGAACATCACGGCCGACAGCAGCGCCGACCCGCTACCGGACACTCGAGCGGACCCCGGCCAGGGCGACCCCCACAGCGTTAGGCGGTCCTCGAGCGTGACGATGGCACGATCGTCGGTGAGGAGGTCGATGGCCGGCGCGTTGTCTCGCAGCAGCCGTGCGAGCGTCGTCTTCCCGGCCCCCGACATTCCCGGGCACAGCACGGCCTGGCCCTCGGGCAGGATGAACGCGCAGGAGTGCGCGATCAGGCCCGACCCGCGCGCCGCCAGCGCGAACGCGAACGCGGTGAGCTCCGACTGAAGCGCGACGACCGGGGCGTGGGGTGCTTGGCCGTAGCGGACCACGTACCGCGAACCTGGCGCTTCGCACGAGAGGAGCCGATCCACCTCGCCGAACACCGCGTGGAACCGGGACGACGGCTCTCCCCGCTCATCGACGTGGAACGTACACCACGGCGGGACATCCAGGACCCTCCGCATTCGGCGTGTCGACACGTCGCCCACTTCGTGCCGAATGACGAGCGGATGGCTGGATTCATTCGTACCCCGCCAGTCCGCCGTCGCGCTGCTCTCGAGCTCGATGCCGTCCATGAGCTCGTGTGTGATGGCAATGCCGGCGACCGGCGCCACGCGCGTGAGCGTCGATTCAGCGAGCACGACGCACCATTCGGGTGAGGCGACGCCGCACCTTGAGCGCCGACACTGTCAGGGAACGCACCGGGCGCCGCCCCAGTGGTCGGTCTTCGCCGTTCACCCGCACGTGCGTCGCGACGCCGATCACGCGCTCCAGCGGCACCGGCGGATCCACGTTGATGGACGCGTCGCCACGCATGAGGAGCCTGTCGGCTTGTACCACGATCGCCCGGTGCAACACCGGCTCGCCGTCGCCGGTCAGCGCGAGCACGACGTCGCCTGCCCGTACGCCACCACTCGTCACCGGACCGATCCGCACGAGCGCGCCGCGCGGGATCGTCGGCAGCATGCTGCCGCCAGGGGCGCGGACGTGTAGGGCGGCGCCCGCGCCGACGACGTCTCGCGTTAGGCCCACCATGTCGTCGCGCCCCAGCGTCCACGGTCGCCCGGACGGCGCATTCGGCCCGCTCAGCGACTCGGCGCTCGACGGTGTCGCGTAGGCGCGAGTTGCCCCGCGCAGGGAGCCGAGGCGACTGCGGAGCCGCACCAGCGTGTACCTCGCGAGGGCGCGGACGTTGCCGCGCACGCGGCGAGGGACTAAGAATGCGCCGAGAAGACGAGCCCGATCGAAGTTGGTGGCCGCCAACGCCACGTGCCGCCAGATCGAATGCGTGTCGCGGCGCCGGCGAGCATCGATCCCCACGGGGCCTAACGCCTCCCGGTCGCCGCCCGCGACGCGCTCGACCAGCAGTCCGCGCTGCACTGCCCACGTGACGTACCGGCCAAAGCCCGCGCGGTGCGCGGCATCCAGCGCGCGACTCCGCGCCGCGTCCGACATCGTGGTCCACAGCGTCGCGAAGTCGACGAGCCAGAGCAGCGGTGGGAGCTGGTGGGTGGCGAGATGCGCCGCAAGATACGGCGCCACGAAATCGCCAACGTGGACCGGTAGCTCCACACCACCGATCTCGAGACGGGCCGAGAGCGGCGCTGGCGCGCGGAGGTGTGCCAGATGGTCGGAGGCGAGCAACGAGTGCAGCTCCAGGTGATACTCACACCCGGCAGCCGCGGTCGACCAGGTCTCGTGCCACGGCGCCATTCCGTCCACACTCCGCCAGCCGAGCCCGCGGAGCGTGGCCGCGGCCCGGACGCGCTGCGCTGACGGGACATGGAGGTCGATGTCGGACATGCATCGCACGAACGGGTCGCCATAGAGTCGCTGGCCTAACGGCAGTCCCTTGAGCACGACGGCGTCGACCCCGACGGCCGCGAGCGTCGTGGTCGCCTGGCTCACGAGCGCCAGCTGATGGCTGCCGCGGATGTGCGCCGCCATCGCGGCGCGCCGCCATGCCGCCGCAATCCCGGCATCGGCGTGACGTCGGATGAAGCGCCCTGACCGATTCCACGCCAATGGCGCCAGCAACTCGCGTGACGCGGCGTCGAACACGAGTGGCCAGTCCGAGCGCCCGTCTTCCGGCCGCGCGCGCCCGAATGCCAGGCGCAGCGCGATGGCGAGTGCGTCGCGCGCATCGAACAGCACGAGGCCGTTGTCCGTCACCGCTTCCACGCCTCAGGCATCGTCATGGCCCCCGCTCGTTCCACCGCCGTTCGCCCCACCGCCGTTCTGGGTCCCACCGCCAACGAGCTCGCGCAGGCGCCGAACCGCCTTCCGCGGATCGGCGGCCGAGCGGCGCCGCTCCGCGCCATAATACGAGTAGTAATAGTGCCCATAGCTGCCGTAGTACGCGCCGCTCCGCATGTCTACGTCGTTGAGCACGGCGCCTAACAAACGGCCTCGCACCGAGCGGACATGACCGAGCGCGCGCCGCACCGCGTCTCGCTTCGTGCGCTCGGTGCGGATCACGAGGACAACCCCGTCGACCATGGTGGAGATGACCGCCGCGTCCGTCACCGCGAGGAGCGGTGGTGAATCCAGCAGCACCACGTCGAAGTGCGCCTTCGCATCCTGCAGAATCTCCTGCATCCGCGCGGATCCGAGGAGCTCAGCCGGATTTGGCGGGAATCGACCGCTCGCGACCACCGACAGGTTCGGCACGCTCGTCTCGTGCACGGCATCGGCGAGCGCGTTCTCGCCGATAATGACCTCCGTGAGCCCCGGCGAGCGTGCCACGTCGAATGCCTTGTCCAGCACGGCACGACGCAGGTCGGCATCGATCAGTAGCGTCCGCTGGCCCTGCTGTGCGAAGGTGATGGCGAGGTTGGCGACGGTGGTCGACTTGCCATCCGCCGGTCCCGGGCTCGCCACCACAATGGCCTGCGGAGACTGCTGCGCCCGGGCGAATGCCAGGTTCGTGCGCATCGACCGATACGCCTCCGCTACCGGAGACCGCGGATCAGCGTGCGTGATCAACCGCGACACCGTGGCGTCCGCCGCACGCCTGCTGCGTCGCTCGGCTCGAATCACGGGAATGAGGCCGAGCAGCGGCAGCTCGAGCTGGTCGCGCAGCTCGTCCGGCGATTTCACGGAGTCGTCGAGGCGGTCCAACCCGAAGGCCAGCACCACGCCGAGCAACAGGCCGATGAGCGCCGAATAGGCGAGCGCGCGCTTCCTGTTAGGCGATACCGCGAACGTGGGAAGCGTCGCTTCGTCGATCGACTGAACGCGGCCCCCATCGACCGACTCCGCTATGCGCGCGAGCTGAAACTCGGACTGCAGGTTGTCGAAGGTGCGCTGCATCGTCCCGACGGTCGCCGTCAACCGTGCTTGCTCCGCCTCGAGCTTCGGGTATTTCTCCGTCTCGAGGCGCAGGTCGGCGATGGTCTTGTCCAGCGAGCCGAGTCGGGACTCGAGTGCCTGCAGGTACAGCTGGCTCGCGCTGCGGAGGTCTTCCTTCGTTCGTGAAATCAGCCGCTGGACGGCCTTCACGTCATCGTTCGCATCCGTGCGCCCGCGCGCATAGAGCGTCTCGCGCTCCTTGATCAGGTTGAACCAGCGATCATAGAGGTTGGCAATGTACCGATTCTTCTCGACGGCATCGGTTCCAACCAGCCGGCGCAGCTCGTCGTCCGCGGTATCGGCCGCCGTGAGCTTGCCCACGAGCGTGTAGTAGATCTTCTGCTCGACGAGACCGGCCTGCTTCGCGTCTTCCATGCGATGGATGCTCTGCGCGAGCGCGGACTGCTCGGCGTTCACGTCACCGATCTGCTCCCGCTCCTTGAAATCCTTGAGCGCGCCCTGCGCCGAATCGAGCCGCGCCCGCTGATCGCGCAGCGACGAGGCTATGAACTGACTCTTCGCCTTGGCGTTCGTGCGCTGCATCTCGCTCGAGACTTTCGCGTATTCGCTGGCGACGGTGTTGGCGACATCGCGCACGAGCGCCGGTTCGGTCCCGACGTACGAGATCTCGATGATGTTGGTCTGAGGCAGCACCTTGGTTCCGATCGCGTCGCGAACATCCGCTGCCGCCGCGGTGAGCGGCAGGATTTCGAGCAGCACGCTCGGCTCGCGAAGTTCGGGCCGTTCCGGCACGACGAACCGCACACCGGCCGCGGCGATGGCGGTGCCGTAGGGCGCGCTCGCGTAGCGGATCGCGCCCGAGTTGAGGGCGTACGCCCGATCCGAGAACGTTAGGCGGAGGTCGCCCGGTGGCGTCGCCGAATCGACCATCGGTGGCACGCTGCCGAACAGCTTCGCGCGCTCCAGGTTCGACGGCTGTACGATCCGCAACCGCAGTCCGAGCGCGGTCACGACGCGCTCGGCCACCATGCGACTCTTGATCACCTGCTGCTCCGAGACCATCGGATCGATGCGGTAGTCGTACGTCGGCGCGCTCGTCTGAACGCCAGCGATGGGCGACGTCGTGTTCTCGATCCGCACGGTCGTGGCGGCGCGGTAGATGTGAGGCTCGCGGAGCGTTCGCCAGATTCCGAGACCGACGAAGAGCACGAACACTATCGGGACTGCCCACCAACGGCGGCGCACCGCGCGTACGAAGTCGCGGATGGAGAACGGCTCGCCGCCGGACAGACCGTCGTCGTGTGGAGCGACCGGGGCGAGGTACGGAGCTCTCACGGGTTGTTGCGCACCAGAAATGCGATGTTGAGGATGGTCAGGAGCAGCGACGCCGCCGTGAGCGTCAGCCCGAGGTTCTCGCCCGTCAGTCCCTTCTTTCGGCCAATGACGACGACGTCATTGGAGTAGAGAACGATCCGACCCGCCGCGCTCCCCTTGAGCCCGGCCTCCATATCGACCCGAAACGCTTGGCCATCGCGAATGACACGAGTGTCCTTGAGCTTGGCGCGGTCGGTTGGGCCGCCGGCCACCGTGAGGAGTCGCAGCAGGCTCGTGCCCGGGTCCACCGGGTAAACGTTAGGCGAGCGCACCTCACCGAGCACCGAGACGCGAATCATCGGCTGCACGGAGATCTCCGGACGCGCAAAGCCGCGCTCCACCAGTGCGAGGCGCAAGCGATCGGTGACATCCGTCGGCTCGAGGCCGGCGGCTTTGATGACGCCCAGTCCGGGGATCTGGACGTAGCCTCGCGCGTCGATCGGATAGTCGCCGCTCAGCTCCTTGTCGCGAAAGACCGCGATCTTCAGCAGATCGCCGGGCCTCAACACGCCGACGCTCCGGTTGGGCACGGTGTCCTGCACGGGCGCCGGTGGCGGGGGCACGTTCTGCGCGATCGCGGGCGTCACGCGCAGCAGCGCGGTCGCCATGGCTCCGAACGCGAACGCGCGCGCCACCCGGCGCGCGTTGGTTGGACACGGCGATCCTCGATGCGCGCGTCCGCCCCGTTGCTCTGGCCAGGAGTTACGGATAGCGAAAGGCATAGGATCCGCTGAGGATTGCCCGCACATATAGGGCCGCGGCGCTCGATACGTTCGCGGCATTCCGAATCTGCGCCACCTGCAGCCGGATGGTACCGAGTATCGGATGCGCGAGATAGTCCGCCCCGAGGTCGGCCAGGAGGGCCCTCTGGACTTCGGGCCGGTTCGGGGTGACCGCCGGAAATGGTTTTCCGGCGTTGCCGTTAGGCCCGTTCGCCGGTCGCTGGTCGATGCGGAGCCCGCCCTGGCGCCATGTACCGACGCTGCCGCCGAGCTTCAGTCCGGCGCCGATCCACGTTTCGCCGGCGACGCGCAGCTGATCGGCGCCAGGACCGAGTACCGAGCCCAGCGGTTTGTCGTATTGCTGGTAGACGTCGGTATAGAAGTCACGCATGTAGGTGTAACTGTCAATGCGAGTGAACTCTGCGCGAACGCTCGTGGCGGTTCCCACCGGCAGCGGAGCGGAAGCGAACAACCGCCACGCGAGCTGATCGGCCGTTTTTTCGCGATCCTTTGAATCGATCTGAACGTCATCGACGACAAGTTCCGCGCCGACGTGCCCGCGCCCAATTCTCGCCCTGACGCCACCAAACGCTACGAGGTTGTCGCGCCCCTCAGTGCCGGCGCGCCCGCTGTCGTTCTGCGTGATGACGTAGGGCATGGCCGGGTTTGCGTATGCCAGGTCGAAGCCAAAGGTCGTGCGCGACGACAGGATCGTTTCACCGAGCGAGAGCTCGAGGCCGTCGTTCGGTTTGACGGTGAGCACGTGGCCGTAGAGCCACCGGTTGAATCGCGTGTCGGGTGTTCCTGGCTCGAGGCTGTCGAGCTCGGCCGTCATGGTCACGTCGTTCACCGACGCGACGATCGCACGCACCTCGGCCACGCGCCACCGGATGCCGATCTCCAGGCGATCCATGAGCGGACCGTTCGCCGACAGCGCCATGGATTCCCTGTCGTCGCCCAGCCACGCCGCCCAGCTGCGGCCGAAGGACAGGTCGACGCGGCCTAACGCGCCATTCACGTATGATTCGCCGGCATCCACGATGCCGGACGTGTTGCGAAGCGCTCGCTGTCGAACCGTTGGATCATTGCGCACGGAGGTTTGCCCATACAGCTCGCCGACGATCACCAGCTTGTCCGACGCGGACCACCCCACCCGAACGCGCGCGTCCCCCACTACCGGAGGCGTGCCCTCATCGCGCGGCCGAACGCCGGCCCAGAGCGGCTCGAACTCACCGCGCTCCAGCGCCGTGCCGCGAAGCGTGGCCTGGCCCTCCACCCGAAATGTCTCGAGTGTGTCCTTCGCCGACTCACGCACGGCGGCCGCGAGATCGGTGGCGACGTCCTTCGGCAAGTCAGGCGCCGGCCGTCTCGTGAACCGTGCCGCCAGAGCCGCGGCGACCGGGCCGGCGCACGCCGGACTCTCCGGAAAGCGCGCAATGGCTCGCTGCACATCGCGCACGTAAAACGGCCGATGGGGCGAGATCCGCGCCGGTCGGCAGCCGACGCGATCGAGCGCGGCGAGCTGAGCGTACGCTGCATCACCTGGTGGCAGGGTCGTGAGCGCGTGCGGCGGCGACTGTGCGCTGGCAGCGCGCGGGCTCCACAGCGCGGCGCATACGGCGACGAGGTACCCCGCGCGTTGCCAGAGGCAACGTACGGCACTCGACGCGTTGGAGCCCATGGTCAACGTGATCGTGGCGGAGCCCGGAGAATCGAGAGTTGGCGCGTGACATTCGACACGTGATGCCAATGCGCGCGCATGGACACCGCGCGAGTTCAGTCGCGGGTGAGCCTCCGCCTCGACGACGCCTGCGAGCGAGGGGCCGCGAAGGAGAAAGCAAGCGGCGGGCCACGGTCGAGACCGACGAATACAAGGCGCCCGGCCGCGCGTTCGCGGGGCCGGGCGCTGATCAGGATGGCGACTGGACGATTACGCGATCAACCGACCGCCGTCGCCTTTCGAGCTGCCCCGCCGGAAGGGGCGGCTGGCGAAATCTTCGGGTTGGCTGCCAGCGACACGACCCGCGCGCGGCCGCGGCTGGTCCGCGCCGTCGCGTTTCGGGTGTCGATCACCAGACCGGCGTCGTCCACGATCTGCTGATAGTCGATCTGGGAATGGTCCGTTACGATCACCACCGCGTCGGCCTTCCCCAGCTCTGCGGCAGACAGGTCCACGCCAATCCGCTCACGATGATCGCCGCCCCCGTCATGGTCGCCGTCATTGAAGCGCGGAATGAATGGGTCGTGATGGACAACGTCTGCGCCACGCTCCTCGAGAAGGCGGATGACGTCGAGCGCGGGACTCTCGCGGATGTCATCGATGTCCTTCTTGTACGCGACGCCGACGACGATGACCCTGCTCCCGTTCACGGCCTTCCGGTCTTCGTTGAGCGCAATGGCCACCTTCTCCACGACGAATGCCGGCATCTCGCTGTTGATCTCGCTCGCGAGGTCGATGAAGCGAGTCTTGTAGTTCAGCGTTCGCATCTTCCACGCGAGGTAGTGCGGGTCGAGCGGAATGCAGTGTCCGCCGATTCCCGGCCCCGGCGTGAACTTCATGAACCCGAATGGCTTCGTCGCGGCGGCTTCGATGACTTCCCACACGTTAACGCCGAGCTTCTCGCAGACGATCGCCATCTCGTTCACGAGCCCGATGTTGACCGACCGGAACGTGTTCTCGAGCAGCTTCACCAGCTCGGCCGCCTCGGTGGTCGAGACAGGGACGACGGTGTCGATACACGAGGAGTAAAACGCGGTTGCGACCTCGGTGCACGCCGCCGTGATGCCGCCGACGACCTTCGGCGTGTTCTTCGTATGGTACTTTGGGTTGCCGGGGTCGACGCGCTCCGGGCTGAACGCGAGGAAGACATCCTTTCCGACCGTCAGGCCTCGCTCCTCCAGCTTCGGCTGCATCACCTCGCGCGTCGTTCCCGGATACGTCGTGCTTTCGAGGACGGCGAGCATTCCCGGATGCGCGTTACGCGCGATCGCCTCCGTCGCGGACTGAACGAATCGCATGTCCGGATCGCGCGTCTTGCTGAGTGGCGTCGGTACCGCGATCGAGATCGCGTCGCACCGCCCAAGGGCGCTCTCGTCGGTCGTCGCCTCGAATCGCCCGGCGTTCACCATGGCGGCGACGTCGGCCGCAGGGACGTCCTGGATGTGCGACTCGCCACCCATGAGCAGCTTGCACACGCGGTCGCTCACGTCGTAGCCGATGACGTGGAATCCGGCCTTCGCGAACTCCATCGCGAGCGGCAGTCCGACGTAGCCGAGCCCCACGATGCCGACCGTGGCGGATCGGTCCTGTATGCGAGAGAGGAGTTGTGCTTTCACTGCAGTCTTGGCACCGACGGATGAATGGGCGATCGAAAATGCGGCGACGGTCAACGTCCGTAGAACGCGCGTACCGCGGAAACGACTTCATCGAGCTGGCCTTGCGTGAGCTCCGGAAAGATCGGCAGCGATATGACCTCTCCCGCCGCGCGCTCGGCCTCCGGACAACTCCCTGCCTTGTACCCGAGGTATGCGAAACAGGGCTGAAGATGCAGCGGGAGCGGGTAGTAAATCGAGGTGCCGATACCCCGCTGTTTCAGAAAGGACTGCAAATCGTCGCGGCGGGCAACGCGGAGCGTGTACTGGTTGAAGATCGAGACGTTGCATGGCTCGACGTAGGGCGTGCGGACGTCCGCGAGATCGGCGAAGGCAGCGTCATAGTACGCCGCGTTCGCGCGCCGCTTCGCGCTCCACGCTGCGAGGTGCGGGAGCTTCGCCGACAGCACCGCCGCCTGCAGGGCATCGAGCCGGCTGTTGTAGCCGACCTCGTCGTGAAAGTAGGTCCTCGCGCCGCCGTGAACCCGGAGCCGCTTGAGCCGCGTCGCGAGGCCCTCGTCCTGCGTGAGCATCATGCCGCCGTCGCCATACGCGCCCAAATTCTTCGAGGGGAAGAAGCTCAGCGTCCCGATGGTTGCCCGTTCCCCCGCCATCACTGACTTGCCACCAATCCGCCGCTCCGCACCGATCGATTGAGCAGCGTCTTCGATGACTGGAAGCCCGGGGGCAGCCTTTTCCACGAGCTCCAGTGCGGCCATCTGGCCAAACAGGTCGACCGGAATGACGGCCTTCGTGCTGGGGCGCACCGCGGCCGCGATCGCGTCAGGCGAAATGTTGAATGTCTTCGGCTCGATGTCCACGAACACGGGCGTCGCGCCGACGTTATGCACCGTCCCCGCGGTCGCGAAGAAGGTGAACGGGGTGGTGATGACCTCGTCCCCCCGGCCGATATCGAGCGCGCGCAGCGCCAACAGAATCGCGTCAGTACCGTTGGCACAGCCAATGGCGTATTTGGTTCGTGACAACGCCGCAACGGACTGCTCGAGCTGTTCGACGGGCTGACCCAGGATGAAGAGCTGATCGTCGACCACGCGCATGAGCGCAGGCACGACCTCGTCCTTGATCGTCGCGTGCTGTGCGCGGAGGTCGAGAAGAGGGACAGGCATATGGCTGAATCGAAATCGGAGAGTTGAAAGCTAGCGCCTCACGATGGCGCCAACGTCGTGCGAGTCGTCAGCGGGATCGGCACGTCGCGGCCGGTCTTCGCGGACTCGTAGATTCCCAGGATGAGCTCGAGGGATTTTCGCCCCGCCCGCCCATCGGTCTCGGCTTTCGCTTCGCCGCGAAGGACGGCGAGCACGTTGCGGTAATAACCCTCGTGACCATAGCCGTACACTGAGGGCGGGTTGGTCGCCACCGACTCCACGAGCTTATCGTCGTCGTCATAGTCGGCGAACGTCCAGTGCTCGACGCGGTTGACCGCGGTGCCGCCCACCTTCACCGTCCCGCGTTCGCCGAGGATCGTGATCGAGCCCTCGAGGTTGCGAGGATAGGTGAGCATGGTGACCTCGATCACACCGAGCGCCCCCGACCGGAACTTGAGCACCGCGATGCCCGTGTCCTCCGACTCGATGCGCCGTGCGAGCGTCGCGGTCTTCGCCATGACGCTCTCCACGGGACCAACGAGCCACTGAATCAGGTCCACGTAGTGCGACGCCTGGTTCATGATCGCGCCACCGTCGAACTCCCACGTCCCGCGCCAGGGCGCCTGGTCGTAGTACTCCTGTGGTCGCGTCCAGCGCACCGTCGTGTTGGCCAGATAGATGCGGCCGAACCGCCCGCGATCCACGGCGCGTTTCAGGAGCTGTACTGCGGGGTTCAGTCGGTTCTGTTTGACGACGAAGAGTTGCACGCCGGCGGCGTCGCATTCCTTCACCAGCGCATCGGCGTCCTCGAGCGAGATGGCCATCGGCTTCTCGCAGACCACGTGCTTCCCCGCCCTGGCGGCGATGATCCCGTGCTTCGGGTGAAGGCCCGACGGCGTGCATAACGCGACGGCGTCACAGGGTACCGACGAGACCATCTCATCGAGCGACTCGAACCATGGCACACCGTGCCGCTCACCCGCCTCCCGCGCGCGCTCGGGGATGATGTCGCAGACGGACGCGAGCTCGAGGCCGTTGATCTTCTCGATCGCCTCGAAGTGGTTGCGGCTGATGCGCCCACACCCCGCGAGCGCGATGCGAATCGGCGCGCGGTCAGTCACGGTGCTTCGGCCAGGCGTAGTTGATCATCGTGTAGCACATAGCGCGTCTTGCAGACCGAGCACTCGATTCCCGATTCCCCATTCCGCATTCCCGACAGGCGCTCCCCGCACCGGCATATCCATCCAACCTGCCGAGCCGGTACTCCGGTCACGAGCGCGAACGACTTCACATCTTTCGTGACCACCGCGCCGGCGCCGACGAACGCGTACTCGCCCAGGGTTACCCCGCACACCACCGTTGCATTGGCACCGATCGTCGCGCCGCGGCGCACCACGGTCCGCTGATACTCGTGCTTGCGGGAGACGGCGCTCCGCGGGTTGATCACGTTGGTGAACACCATGGACGGGCCGCAGAACACGTCATCCTCGAGCTCGACCCCCTCGTAGATCGAGACGTTGTTCTGGATCTTCACGTTGTTCCCGATCCGCGTGCCGGGCATGACGACGACGTTCTGTCCCAGGCTGCAGCGCTCGCCGATCACGGCACCCGGCATCACGTGGCAGAAATGCCAGATCTTCGTGCCGTCGCCGACCGACGCCCCGTCGTCCACGTAACTCGACTCGTGGATGAACACGCTCATGGTTCGCGACCCCGCTGCCTAACGCGTCACGCTGACGGACGCCGGCGTGTGGCGCGGCGCCGTCTCGCGCGTGCCGCCGTCGGCGCGCCAGTTCCGGAGGTCCTCGTGCCACTCCTGCAGGGCTCGAATACTCGGCCGCCGCGAGCGCAGCGCGAGAATGGCGTCGCGCGCGGCCGCCGCCGCGGACAAGGTGGTCGTATACGATACCCGATTCGCGATCGCCGCCTGGCGAAGCGTGTAGTCGTCACGCTGCGCGTGCTTGCCGAGTGGCGTGTTGATCAGAAGCTGGACCTGCCCATTCACGATGAGGTCGATCCCGTGCGGATGTCCCTCGTGCACCTTGAACACTTCCTTTGCCTGGATCCCGCGGCCGCGCAGGTATCGCGCAGTGCCCGGCGTCGCGTAGATCTCGAAGCCCATCTCGTGGAAGTGATGCGCGATTGGCGTCACGGTCGGCTTGTCGGAGTCGTTCACGGTAATGAACACCGCGCCGGAGAGCGGGAGCGCGTTGTCCGCCGCCAGCTGCGCCTTCGCGAACGCGCTCCCGAACGAGTTCGAGATCCCCATCACCTCGCCCGTCGACCGCATCTCCGGCCCGAGCACCGGATCGAACTCGCGGAACTTCGTGAACGGGAAGACGGCTTCCTTCACGCTCACGTAGTACGGCACGATCTCCTCGGTGAATCCGATCCCGTCGAGCGTCTCGCCCATCATCACGCGCGCGGCAACGGACGCGAGCGGTACGCCGATCGCTTTCGACACATAGGGAATCGTGCGGCTCGCGCGCGGATTGACCTCGAGCACGTACACGGTGTCGTTCTTGACCGCGTACTGCACGTTGATCAGCCCCACGACGCCGAGCGCCTTTGCGAGCTCGATCGTGTGGTGGCGCATCGTGTCCGTGTCCGCATCCGTGATGCGAGACGGCGGAAGGACGCACGCCGAGTCGCCTGAATGAATGCCGGCATCCTCGATGTGCTGCATCACACCGCCAATCACCACGCGATTGCCATCGGACACGGCGTCTACGTCCGCCTCGAACGCGTCCTCCAGGAAGGAGTCGATGAGGACCGGCCGGTCCTCCGAGACGCGGGCCGCTTTCTCGAAGTACTCGCGCAGCGAGTCCTCGTCGTACACGATCTGCATCGCGCGCCCGCCCAGCACGTACGACGGCCGCACGAGCACCGGGTACCCGATCCGCTCCGCGACTTTCACGGCTTCGTCGACGCTCGTCGCCGTGCCGTTCTCCGGCTGTTTGATGTTGAGGCGACGCGCGATCTCCTCGAAGCGCCTTCGGTCTTCGGCCACGTCGATCGCGTCGGGCGACGTGCCGAGGATCCTGACACCGGCCGCCTCGAGGGGACGGGTGAGCTTGAGCGGAGTCTGGCCGCCGAGTTGCACGATCACGCCCTCCGGCGCCTCGCGACGCACGATTTCCAGCACGTCCTCGAGCGTCAGCGGCTCGAAGTAGAGCTTGTCGGAGATGTCATAGTCGGTCGAGACGGTCTCGGGATTCGAGTTGATCATGATCGTCTCGTAGCCTTGCTCGCGAAGCGCCATCACGGCGCGCACGCAGCAGTAGTCGAACTCGACGCCCTGCCCGATCCGGTTCGGCCCACTTCCGAGGATCACGACCGAGCGACGCCCGGTCCGCGGCGCTTCACTCTCCTCATCGTACGAGCCGTACAGGTACGGTGTCTCGGACGGAAACTCGCCCGCACACGTATCGACCATCTTGTACGACGGATGCATGCGAAGCTGCCAGCGGCGCGCCCGCACATCGGCCTCCTGCTCGTCGCGCAACGTGGCGAGCTGACGGTCCGAGAAGCCGGCACGCTTCATCTCGCGCAGGTCGTCGGCCGTGACGTCGGGGAGCGTCGCATAGCGGCGCTCCGCCTCGAGCAATTCCTGCATCTGGTACAGGAACCACCGGTCGATCTTCGTCAGATCGAATACGTCGTCCACGGTGAGCCCTGCTTCGAGCGCGCGCTTGACCTGGAAGATTCGCTCGGGTGTCGGCTGACGGAGCGCCCCCCGCAGTACCGCCACCGTATCATCGAGCAGGCGGTCGTCCGCGGGCCGTTCGCCGACTGCCCATCCCGCGCGACCGGTCTCGAGGGCGCGGAGCGCCTTCTGGAACGCCTCCTTGAAGGTCCGGCCGATTGCCATCGACTCACCGACGGATTTCATCTGCGTCGTGAGGTACGGGTTGGCGCGTGCGAACTTCTCGAACGCGAACCGCGGGCACTTGACGACCACGTAGTCCAGTACTGGCTCGAACGATGCCGGCGTCGTCTTCGTGATGTCGTTCGGGATCTCGTCGAGTCGGTAGCCGACGGCGAGCTTTGCGCCGATTCGGGCGATCGGGAATCCCGTCGCTTTCGAAGCCAGCGCCGAGGACCGCGAGACGCGCGGGTTCATCTCGATCACGACCATCTCGCCGTCATCCGGGTTGATCGCGAACTGAATGTTGCACCCGCCGGCATCGACGCCGATCTCGCGGATGACCGCAACCGCGGCGTCCCGCATCACCTGGTACTCGCGGTCCGTCAGAGTCATCGCCGGCGCGACGGTGATCGAGTCGCCGGTATGCACGCCCATGGGATCGATGTTCTCGATCGAGCAGACGATCACCACGTTGTCGGCGTGGTCGCGCATGACCTCGAGCTCGAACTCCTTCCAGCCGAGGAGGCTGCGCTCGATGAGCACCTGGCTCGTGGGCGACTCGGCCAACCCGCGACGCACGATGGTCTCGTACTCCTCACGATTGTACGCGATGCCGCCGCCCGAGCCGCCTAACGTGAACGACGGCCGGATGATCGCCGGGTAGCCCACGAACTCGCCGATCGCCAGCGCTTCGTCCCACGTATGCGCGATGCGACCCTGCGGCACCTGCAGCCCAATGCGCTGCATCGCCGCCGCGAACTCCGCACGATCTTCAGCCACCTTGATCGCCCGCGCATTGGCGCCGATCAGCTCGACGTTGTGGTGCTGCAGCACGCCACGCTCGAACAGCTTCATCGCGACGTTGAGCGCGGTCTGTCCGCCCATGGTCGGCAGGAGCGCGTCGGGCTTTTCCCGCTCAATCACCAGCTCGACGAAATCCGGCGTCACCGGCTCGATATACGTGCGGTCCGCGATCTCCGGGTCCGTCATGATCGTCGCCGGATTCGAGTTCACGAGGATCACCTCGTAGCCCTCTTCCCTGAGCGCGCGGGCGGCCTGTGTGCCGGAGTAGTCGAACTCCGCCGCCTGCCCGATCACGATCGGGCCGGAGCCGATCACCAGGATTCGATGTATGTCTGTGCGACGAGGCATATGAAGACTCGGCTTATCTCGCTTCGGATCGATGTCGGGCCAGATCCGCTTCCACCATCATTGCCACCAGCTGCTCGAACGTGACCTTCGGCGACCAGCCCAGGACGTGTTTCGCCTTCGATGGATCCGCCACGAGGAGGTCGACCTCCGCGGGCCTGAAGAACCTCTCGTCCTGTATCACGTGGTCACGGTAATCGAGCCCGACCGCCTGGAACGCCAGCTCGCACAGCTCACGAACCGAGCGCGTCACCCCCATGCCAACAACGTAGTCGTCAGGAGTGGGCTGTTGCAGCATCAGCCACATTGCCTCGACGTAATCACCCGCGAAGCCCCAGTCGCGCCGGGCGTCCAGATTGCCCAACCGCAGCTCCGACTGAAGCCCGAGCTTGATGCGCGCAACGCCGTCGGTCACCTTCCGTGACACGAATTCGAGGCCGCGGCGCGGGCTCTCGTGGTTGAACAGGATGCCCGAGACCGCGTACATGTCGAAGCTCTCGCGATAGTTCACCGTGATCCAATGCCCGTACACCTTGGCGACGCCATACGGGCTTCGTGGATAGAACGGCGTCGACTCGCGCTGCGGCGTCTCGACGACCTTGCCGAACATCTCGCTGGAGCTGGCCTGGTAGAACCGCGCGTTCGGCGCGGCCTTCTTCGCTGCCTCGAGCATTCGCGTCACGCCGAGACCGGTGAACTCGCCCGTGAGCACGGGCTGCGTCCACGATGTGCCGACGAAACTCTGCGCGGCGAGGTTGTAGATCTCGTCGGGCTGGTACTCGCGCACCGCATCCACGAGCGAATGCTGGTCGAGCAGGTCCGCGGAAACGAACTCGAGGCGATCGAGGATGTGAGCGATGCGCTCGAACGCGGTCGTCGAGCTGCGACGCACCATGCCGACAACCCGATACCCTTTGTCGAGCAGGAGCTCGGCGAGGTACGAACCATCCTGGCCTGTGATTCCGGTTATCAGCGCGGTAGGCATTTAACGGCGCAACAGAACAGGTAATTGGTTACTGGCATTGGTTATCAGTGATTTCCACCCTCGGGATGTCTCTCTTGGCGAGATGAGCATCCGGAAGGCCTCAGTTACCTGTAACCAATGCCAGTAACCAATTACCTGTGGAGTTTGTAGTCAGAAAAAAGGGAGCCCGTGGTGGGCTCCCCTTTTCGTCGGTCGAAAGCACGGTCACGCAACAACGGCGCCTCGAGGAGCTCGCTGGACCTTGCCGGCGTGCAAGCAGCGCGCGCAGACCTTCACGCGCTGGATGCGCCCGTCGATCACCACGCGAACGACCTGGAGGTTTGGCTTCCAGATCCGACGCGTCTTGTTGTTGGCGTGTGAGACGTTGTTTCCGAATGCCACTCCGCGATCGCAGGAGTAGCATCGGTTTCGGTTGATAGGCATTGTCGTCAGCCCTCGATCAGCTCAATGCGCGCCATCTCCGCCCCGTCACCCTTGCGATGACCGGTCTTGAGAATGCGCGTGTAGCCACCGGCGCGCTTCGCGAACCGCGGCCCGAGTTCCTGGAACAGTTTGTCGGCAGTCTCGCGCTTGTGAACGTGGCGACCCGCCAGCCGACGCGCGTGCAGCGTGCCGGTGCGCGCCTTCGTGATCAGCTTTTCCACGAATGGCCGAAGCTCCTTGGCCTTGGCCTCGGTCGTCTCGATCGCGCCATGCTCGATGAGCGAGGACGCGAGATTTCGCATGAGCGCGAGCTTCTGCTCGCTGGTACGGCGCAGCTGGCGCCCCGCCTTGCGATGACGCATCGATCTTACTCCTCTTCGTCGTCAGGCGCGTTTGCAGCGGCGCGGCTCGGCGGCGTTCCCCAATCCGTGATCCGAACGCCCTCGCCGTTCTCGTCCCAACGCATGCCAAAGTTCAAGCCTTCACGCTCGAGGAGATCGGCGATCTCCTGGAGTGACTTCTTTCCGAAATTCTTGACCTGCAGAATCTGGCTCTCGGTCTGCCGAACGAGATCGCCCAACGAACGGATGTTCGAGTTCTTGAGCGAGTTCACCGAACGAACCGAAAGCTCGAGATCATCGATCGGCGTGCGGAAGAGCTCCGCGAGCCGGTGCGCGTCGCCGCTGGACTGCTCGCCGCCGCCGCCGACCGGCGCCGACGCGTGCGAGCCGAAGCCCGCGAAATACTGGAAGTGCGTCTGCGCGAGCGCAGCGGCGTAGCTGACGGCTTCCTCGGGCGAGATCGTGCCGTTCGTCTCGACGGTGAGCATGAGACGATCATAGTCCGTGCGCTGGCCAACGCGCGTCTCGGCGACCGAGAAGTTCGCGCGGCGGACCGGATTGTAGATCGAGTCGATGCGAACGAGGTCGATCGGCAGGCCGCGGTCGATCACGTGCTGGTCGGCCTCGACGTAGCCACGGCCCTTGTTCACATAGAGCTCGACGTTGATGTCGCGGTCGTCCTGCAGCGTGAACAGGTGGTGGCGGTTGTCGATCACGCGAACCCCGCTCTGGTCCTGAATGTCCGCCGCGGTGATCGGGCCGGCTTCGGACTTCGAGATGCGCAGAATCGCTTCGTCGAGATCGTCGGCGAGCGACAGCGTGAGCGTCTTGAGGTTCGCGATGATTTGGTGGACGTCCTCGACCACCCCGGGGATGGTCTGGTGCTCGTGAACCACGCCGTCGATGCGGAATCCCCAGACGGCCGAGCCGCGGAGCGACGAGAGCAGCATGCGCCGCATCGCGTTGCCGAGCGTGTGGCCGAAGCCTCGCTCGAGCGGCTGGAGCCGGAATTCTGCAACGTTCCCGTTGTCGTCGCGCTTGGTCGCTTCAACCAGCTGCGGACGAACCAACCCGGTGAGATCGATGACCTGTGCCATTTCTTCAGTATCCTGAACGGTCCTGCCGAGACATCGCCTCGGCAACGCCCCACCCCGCCCCTAGCGCGCGGTGGGCTCGTAACGGGACTAGGGCCCGGACCAGAAACGGGAACCGGGATCGGGGAACCGGGAACAGTGACTCCGTGAGGAGCTACGGTTCCCGGTTCCCAGTTCCCTGTTCCCAGCCTACTTCGAGTATAACTCGACCACCAATTGCTCCTGTGCGGCGATCGGGATGCTCGTGCGAGCGGGACGCTCGAGCATCCGTCCGCTGAACGTGTCGCGGTCGACGGCGATCCACGAAAGCGGCGCGCCACGGGTGGACTGGTCCATCGCGGCCATGATCGACGCCATCTCGCGCGACTTCATGCGCACGCGCACTTCCTCGCCAGGATCGACGAGGTAGCTCGGAACGTCGACCGTCTTCTGGTTGATCTCGACGTGCCGGTGCCGAATGAGCTGACGCGCGGCTTTGCGGCTGGCGGCGAAACCCATGCGGTAGACGACGTTATCGAGCCGACTCTCGAGTGCTGCGAGAAGGTTGTGGCCAGTGATTCCGGGCAGCGTCGCCACGCGCTCGAACGTGTTGCGGAACTGACGCTCGCTCACGCCGTAGATGCGCTTGATCTTCTGCTTTTCGCGAAGCTGCTTCGAGTACTCCGATGACTTGCGGCGGCGCGCGGTGTTCTGGCCGTGCTGGCCAGGCGCATACGGGCGGCGCTCGACGGGGCACTTCTCGGTGAAGCACTTCGTACCCTTGAGGAAGAGCTTCGTCCCTTCGCGACGACACTGGCGGCAGCTGGGTCCTGTGTAGCGAGCCACGGTCAGACCCTCCGACGCTTCGGGGGACGACAGCCGTTATGCGGAATCGGCGTGACGTCCTTGATCGACTTCACCTGAAGGCCAGCGGCGGCGAGCGCTTGAATCGCCGACTCACGGCCCGAGCCCGGGCCCTGTACGCGCACGTGCACGCGGCGCACGCCGAGCGACATGGCCTCACGTGCGGCCTGCTCGGCCGCGACCGTGGCAGCGAATGGCGTGGACTTCTTGGAGCCCTTGAAACCAGCCTTGCCGGACGAGCCCCACGACACCGCGTTTCCGTGCGAGTCGGTGATCGTGATCGTCGTGTTGTTGAACGTCGCGCTGATGTGGGCGACGCCTTCCGCTTCAATGACGCGCTTGCTCTTTTTCGCAGTTGCCATAGGACTACTTGGTCACCTTCTTCTTGCCGGCGATCGCGCGGCGTGGGCCCTTTTTCGTGCGGGCGTTCGTGTGCGTGCGCTGACCGCGAACCGGCAGCCCGCGGCGATGGCGGATCCCGCGATAGGAGCCGATGTCCATCAAGCGCTTGATGTTCATGGCGACTTCAGTCCGGAGCGCACCCTCGACGCGATAGTCGCGTTCGATGGCCTGTCGGAGTCGGTTCACATCGGCGTCATTGAGATCGCGGACACGGAGGTCCGGGCTCACGCCGGTGGTCTGCAGAATCTTCCGCGCGGTGGGGCGACCGATTCCGAAGATGTACGTGAGACCGACCTCGACCTTTTTGTCACGCGGGAGATCGACGCCAGCAATTCGAGCCATAGTCTACCCTTGCCGCTGCTTGTGCTTGGGGTTTCGCTTACAGATGATCCGCGTGACGCCGCTGCGCTTCACTACTCGACAGTGCTCACAGATCGGCTTAACGCTGCTGCGAACTTTCACAGGGCGCTCCACTCAAAAACAAAGGAAATTTCGGCCAAGACACTCAGATTAACGGGCTTAGGCCCGTCATGCAAGGGATGAACCTTGCCTGCTTTCCCTAAACCGCGACGGACGTCAGCTCACCCAGGACCTGATCCATCGCTGCACGGGGGTCCGGCGCAGCCGTCACCGCGCGGCCGACCACGATGTAGCGGGCGCCCGCCGCCGCTGCCCCCGCTGGAGTGACCACCCGCCGCTGATCGTTCGCAGCACTGCCCGCCATCCGAATCCCGGGTACCAATATCGCAAGGCGCTCCCCGAACCTCGATCGGAGGTTCGCCGCCTCCGCTCCAGAACACACGATGCCGTGCGCACGGGCGCGCACCGCCAGCTCGGCCAGTCGCGCCACCTCATCGCGCGCGGTCACGTCGGCCCTGCCGGTCGCCTCCCGAAGTGAGGCGTCGTCGAACGACGTCAGCACAGTCACCGCGAGTATCGAAGTCGCTTCGCCCCCGCCTTCTACCGCCGCTTCGATCATCCGCACGCCACCGGTCGCGTGCACCGTGAGCAGCCGGACACCGAGACTCGCGGCGGAACGTGCTGCGCCGAGGACCGTGTTTGGGATGTCGTACAGCTTGAGATCGAGAAAGACGTCGCAGCCGGCGTCCCGAACCCGGGTCACGATGCCTGGCCCCGCTGCGGTGAACAGCTCGCTGCCGATCTTGTAAAATCGGCATCGCTCGCCGAGCGACTCGACGACGCGCATGGCCGCGTCGGCGGATGCCACGTCGAGGGCAACGATCGGCGTGGTCGTCACGTGGGCCACTCCAATGTTCCCGTCAGCTCCGACAGCGCGCCGACCGAGTGAGCGCGACACCACGCGTCGAGCCCGCGCACGAGGCGCTCGGGCAGTCGTGGATCGCGAAGCGCGCCGGTCCCGATCGCAACGAGCGACGCCCCGGCGATGAGATATTGCAGAACGGCATCGACGCTGCTGATCCCACCGATGCCGATGATCGGAACATCAGTCGCCTTCCGAACCTTCCACGTGGCCAGGACGCCGACCGGCAGGAGCCCCGGTCCGCTCACGCCACCGGTCCCGTAGCCAAGCGCCGGGCGCCGGCGCTCGACGTCGATGGCGAGGCCGGGGATGGTGTTCACGACACTGACGGCGTCCGCGCCTGCCTCGACGGCGGTCCGGGCGGCACCGGCTATGTCGTTCAGCGTAGGCGAGAGCTTCACGATCAGCGGTCGCTCGGTCACGGATCGGGCCCCCGCGACGACCTCGCGAAGTGCACACGGGTCGGCGCCAAACTCGGTGCCTCCGGCTTTGGTGTTCGGACAGCTCACGTTCAGCTCGAAGCCATGCACCGGTGCGCCCTCGAGCTGCTCGATGACGCGAGGAAACTCGTCCGTCTGGAAGCCGATGACGTTGACGATCGTGCGCGCGTTAGGCAGCGCGCGCCCCATCCACGGCAGGTGACGCTCGCGAACCTCCGCCACGCCAGGATTCGCCAGGCCAACGGCGTTGATCATACCCCCGTCGAACTCGGCGACTCGTGGTGCGGGCGCACCGAATCGCGGCTCGAGGCTCACCGCCTTCGTGATCACGCCACCGAGCCGATCGAGGTTCACCACCTCGCTGAGCTCCTCCCCGTAGGCTGCGGTGCCGGCGGCGAGCAGAATGGGGTTCTGGAACCGTACGCCGCAGAAATCCACGGCGAGTCGGCCGCGCGACGCCCGGCTGCCGGATTCGCTCACTGGCTCGCGGCGTTCGCACGCCGCTGGTAGCCCGCGAGATACTGCATGGTCGCATCGGCGATCGAGACGGCGATCTCGCGTTGTCGTCGCGGATCGCGCAGATATCGCGCCTCGGCGGGATTCGTACCGAAACCAATCTCGACGAGCACGGCCGGCATGAACGCCGTCACCAACACGCGAAAGCCAGCCTGCTTCACACCGCGGTCGGGGCCGGGGTGCATCTTCGCCAGCGACCGCTGCACCGTCGCAGCGAGCTCGCTCGATTCGCGCAGATGCTGGTTCTGCTCCATGTCATGGACGATGAAGCTGAGTGGATCGTTGGCGGCAACGTCGTGCGAGATCTCGTACTTGACGACTTCGTTCTCCATCGCCTCCACGCGGCGAGCGTCCTCGGTCCTGGCCTCGGACAAAAAGTAGGTCTCGAAGCCGCGCGCCGCACCAGGCCGCTTCCAGTTCGGGTTGGCGGCGTTGACGTGGATCGACAGAAACACGTCGCCTTTCTTCGCGTTCGCTATGCGCCCGCGGTCGCTGAGCGCGATCAGCGTGTCCGTCGATCGCGTCATCACGACCGAGACGCCCCGCTCCTGCAACGCATCGCGAAGTGCGAGCGAAACGTCGAGCGTGATGTCCTTCTCTCGAATCTCCCAGTCCGCCCCGATCGGTCCGCGCATCCCGCGATCGGGGCCGCCATGCCCGGCATCCACCACGACGGTGAATCCGCGTGCCTTTGCCGGCGGTGGCATCCCGGCCGCGAGTTGGTGCTGAAGCACGCCGCGTCGCGTGTCGAAGGTGACACCAGTGGCAACGCGAGGCAAAAAGTCGCTGACGAACGAGTACGGCAGATAGAGCGTCCCGGCACGCACGACCGGCTCGGCAGCGAGGGGCAACGTCTGGTCTCCGACACGCACGAAAGGCACATCGGCAGTCACTGCCACACGGACGCCGGCCACCGCAACGACGTACTCATCGCGCGCGCGGGTCTCGATCTGACCACCCAGCGCCGAAGCGAGGGCGTCAGCCGCCACGACGGGGCCACGATCCATGAGCGACACCGACACCGTCGTCGCCTTGTCCCCATTCCTGACGGTCACGGTCGACAGCGGCTGGCCGACGGTCTGTTGCAGCAGCAGGGCGACGGCGACGATCATCGGACCCGGGCCACGCGCGCCATCTCGCGCTCATCGGTTCGCTTGCGGTCGTCCGCCCGCTTGTCGTGCAGCTTCTTGCCCTTGCCTAACGCGATACTCACCTTCGCGACGCCCCCGCGGAAGTACAGCTCGAGCGGAATGAGTGTGAGGCCCTGGCGTTCGACCGCGCCGATCAACCGCCGGATCTCCTTGCGGTGCAGGAGCAGCTTTCGCGTGCGGGTGGGGTCGTGGTTGAACTGGTTGCCCTTCTCGTACGGCGAGATGTGCAGGTTCAGCAGAAACACCTCACCATCCTTCACGACCGCGTAGGCGTCGGCCATCGTCGCCTTGCCGTCGCGGAGCGACTTGACCTCGGTCCCGGTGAGGACGAGCCCGGCCTCCCAGCTATCGAGAATGTGGTAGTCGTGACGCGCGCGCTTGTTCCGCGCGACGACGTGCCGGTCGTCCTGTTTGTCTGTCTGAGCCATCTGCTCTGTTCGTTTGCCGCAGGCCCGTGGGCCCGACTCGCCATCCTGCCCCACTCGCCCGAACCAAGAATAGGATCACCCATCGCGCGGGCAAAGTGCCATATCGCACGCCGCTAGCAGCGTTGCCTTTCCCCAGGGGCTCCGATACGTTTCGGCTCCTTCGCCGAAGTGGTGGAACTGGTAGACGCGCTGCATTCAGGGTGCAGTGGGCGATAGCCCGTGGGGGTTCGAGTCCCCCCTTCGGCACTGCGAAAGGTCGCCGAGCGATGGCGAAGCTTCGAGGGGTTAGCGTCACGATCGCAACCGATCGACGACGCTGACCCCTTCGCCGTCAACGTCGCGGGGGCGGACTCCCGCTCTGCATGGCGGACGGTGGCACGTTCTCGGGCAGCGTCGCGGTGCCGAACGCATTCCTCAGCGCCTCGTTGGCCTGCTCCAGGTAGCGAGAGACGATCGCCCCGGCTCGCTCGATGTCGGGTTTGGTCGGGAACGACAACCCTGCCACAAACAGCAAGGCCTTGCCAAGGCGCGCACTTGTCGGCTCCGGCGACGAGCGGGCGTTGATCGCCTGCCCGAGCGTCCGGAGCCGGGCGTTGAATTGCTGTTCCGCGGCGTGGCGCATGTCCGCCGCAATGTTCGGATCCTTGGACCAGCTCTCGCCCAGCTCACGAGCCACCGCCGACGCGGTGCGGTCATCGAGCGCGTCGCGCTCCGCGGAAAGGAGGCCCGCTGCGCGCCGCGCGTATCGGAGCTCCCACCGAGCGCGATCCGAATCTCCGCGAGTCGCGACCTCGCTCAGCCACGCCACGTCGGCCTCGTCCGGGTCGATGAGCAGGGTGTGCAAATAGGATGCAGCGCTCCTCCGGAGGCGACGCTGCTCTCGCCACGCCGCAAGAAACGGAGGGGCCATGGCCGGCGGGCCGCGCCGATCTAGACGGTGAGGACGGGAAGACCGACGCGCTGCCGCACCGTACGCTCATCCACGAGCAGGTCGCCAAGATGAACGCTCTCGAGCACATCGTCGATCTTCCGCTGCAGCAGCATCCACACCGGCCGGATGCTGCAGCTCTGCGCTTCGGAACACCGCTCTTCCCCGACCGGGTGGCTCACGCAGTGAAGGTCGAACGTCGCGAGCTCCGACGCGGCGATCACCTCCCGGACCGAAATGTCTTCCGGCGCCTTGGAGAGCATGTATCCGCCGCGCGCGCCGCGCGTGCTGGTCACGAGCCCCGCCCTCCGGAGGCGAAGCAGAATCTGCTCGACGTAATCGGCCGGCAGGCGCTCACCGGCCGCGATGTCACGGCCGGTGATCGGGCCTTCGCCCGCCCGCTTGGCGAGATGGAGGGCGCAGATCAGCCCGTATTCAGCCCAGGTGGTAATGCGCACGACGGAAAGCTACAACTCACGCGCCTGGAGTGTGAGGGCGACTATCCGCCGGCACTCACGCTGTGGGTTCCCCCGGGAACGCCGATCTCCGTCATCTTCCGAAGGTCCAGCACGTCGTCGATCTGGTCCTCGGGGAGAATCCTGTCGCGCTTGACCAGGTCACGAATGAGAACCCCTTCCTTCACCGACTGCTTGCTGATCTCCGCCGCGCGGGCGTAACCGATGTGGGGCATGAGGGCCGTCGCGAGCGCGGCCGACCGCTCCACCCAGTACGAGCACATCTCCTCGTTGGCCGTGATGCCCTTCACCGTCCGCTCGGCAAGCACACGCGCCGCGTTGGTCAGGATGGTCATTGCCAGCACGATGTTATGCCCGATCACGGGCATCATCACGTTCAGCTCGAGTTGGCCGTGCTCGGCCGCGATCGCGACCGTGGTATCGCAGCCAATGACCTGGAAGCAGACCTGGTTCACCATCTCGGGGATCGATGGATTGATTTTCCCAGGCATGATCGAGGAGCCGGGCTGCACTGCCGGTAGCGTAATCTCGTTGATGCCGGTTCGTGGACCCATGACCATCAGTCGGAGGTCGCTCGCAATCTTGCTCAAGTCGATGGCGAGTCCGCGCAGCGTTGCGCTGAACGCAGCCGGATCCCCCATGCTCTGCATCAGCTGAATGCGATCCTCGCCCACGCGCAGGTCGAGACCCGTGATCTGCTCGAGATACTTGATCATCAACTGCGGGTATTCCTTCTCCACCGTAACGCCCGTTCCGACCGCGCTTCCCCCAATTCCCAGGTCGCGAAGGTAGTCCGCCGCCTCCTGCGCTCTGCGAATTGCGCGACTGATGGAGCCAGCGTACGCCGTGAACTCCTGGCCGAGCCGAATCGGCATGGCGTCCTGGAGGTGCGTTCGCCCGGCCTTCACGATGTCGTCGAACTCGCGTCCTTTCTCCGCCAACGCATCACGCAACATCTCGAACGCATTGACGAGCGCCGGCAACTCGGCGAGGATCGAGAGTCGGATGTTCGTCGGAATGGTGTCGTTCGTGGACTGCGCCATGTTCACGTGATCGTTCGGGTGCACGGGCTTGTACTCACCGCGCTTGCCGCCGAGGATCTCGTTCGCGCGATTCGCGAGCACCTCGTTCACGTTCATGTTGAGCGACGTCCCGGCGCCGGCCTGATACGGATCGACGATGAACTGCGCGTCGTGCTGTCTATCGAGGGCCTCATCCGCCGCCCGGACGATCGCGTCAGCCGAGCGCGCATCGAGCCGCCCGGTCTCCTTGTGCGTGAGGGCCGCGGCCTTCTTGATCCAGATCTGCGACCGCATGAGCGGCCAGAGCGGTCGCAATCCGCTGATCGGAAAGTTCTGGACTGCGCGAACGGTCTGAACACCATAGAGCGCATCGTTCGGAACCGGGAGCGGGCCGAGAGGGTCCTTCTCGGTTCGCGTGTCGTTCGTCATGACTGTTTCCTCAGTGAGACGAGAACCAGGGTGGTGACGGCCGCGACCATTGCGAAGCCAAGCCATACGACGCTCGCCGCATGGAGGCGGCCGAACGCGACGCGGCGAGGATCACCCGCCGGCAACTGCTCGACGGGCCCGTCGATCGCTTTCCGAACGCGCTCGATGCGAGGCGCGACCGCGAATTGCGCCACCGCGCACGATGCCGCAGCCAGCACGAGCAGCGCGCGCCTAACGCGGATCGCCCGCCCGTAGTCTCCGCGGTCCAACCCGAGGGAGGCCAGCGTGGCGACGAGGCCAGCGATGAACAACACGGGAAGGACCCGCCCGACCAGGGCGCCAGCGAGCGTGCGCGACGGGAGCACGGCGAACGCGGCTGGCGCCACCACGGTCGCGACCAGCAGGGCAGCGCCCAGCCAGGCCGACAGGAGTATCGAGACCACGGCCGCGCGGCTCACGCGCCGACGATCCGTGCTGCGCCCGTGAGGAACGGGTTGGTCGCCGCCTCCACGCCGATCGTGGTGACGGGCCCGTGCCCCGGATACACGACCGTGTCGTCCGGCAGCGCCACGATGCGATCGAGCGACGCCGCGAGGTCGCGCGGGTTCGACATGGGCAGGTCGGTTCTCCCGATGGATCCGGCGAACAGGCAGTCCCCAACCAGCGCGACCCCGTGCCCGTGGAACACGACGTGGCCCGGCGCATGTCCCGGAGCGTGCATCACCGTCATGCGGAGCCCCGCGAGCTCGAGGACGTCACCATCGCCTAACGCGCGATCCGCGGGATCGGGCTGCTCGAACGGCACGCCGTACAGCGCCGCTTGCCGCGAGGCCATCGCGTAGAGGCGCTCATCGAGCGGGTGCAGGTACACCGGCATGTCCCATCGGCGGCGAAGGCCCGAGATGGCTCCGACGTGGTCCACGTGCGCGTGCGTCAGCCAGATCGCCGCCGGTTCCGCGCCAGCATCTTCGATTGCCGCGATGATACGTTCAGGCTCCGCGCCGGGATCGACGACCGCGCACTGCGACCCGCCTGGCAACATCAGGAGATAGCAATTCTCCTGAAACGGACCGACAGTGAGCCCGGTGACCGTGATGCTCACGACGCTTTCCACTCTTGCGTCAGGTTCACCGGTGCCTCCGCGGTCTCGAGCACCGGCGACTCACCGAGCCCGAGGTGCGCGAGCCATCGCTCGGCCTCGAGTGCCGCCATGCACCCCGTGCCGGCGGCGGTGATCGCCTGGCGGTAATAGTCGTCCATGACGTCGCCGGCGGCGAACACGCCTGCCACGCTCGTGGCCGTCCGCCATGCCTTTGGTGTCTTGATGTACCCGTGCCGCGTGAGCTCCAGTTGGCCGTTGAGAAACGCCGTGTTAGGCGTGTGGCCGATCGCCACGAACAGTCCACCCACCGCCATGTCGGACATTTCTCCCGTGACGGTGTTCTCCAGACGGATACCGGTGATCGCCTCGTAGCCGAGCACCTCGACGACCCGCGTGTTCCACACAGGCGTGATCCGTGGATGCTTCAGCACGCGGTCGGCCATGATCTTCGACGCGCGGAGCTCCTCGCGCCGGTGAATCAGGCGAACCTCGTGCGCGAACTTCGTCAGGTAGAGCGCCTCTTCCATCGCCGAGTCGCCGCCGCCCACGACGGCGAGCACCTTGTCGCGAAAGGCGGGGAGGGCCCCATCGCAGACGGCACAGGCCGAGACACCACCGCCCATCTGGGCAAGTCGCTCCTCGTTAGGTACGCCGAGCCAGTTCGCGCGCGCGCCCGTGGCGACGATAACCGCCAACGCCTCGAGCTCCTCACTGTACGACGGTTTCAGCCGGAAGGGATGCTGGCCGAACTCGACCGACGCGATGTTCTCCTGCTCCACCCGTGTGCCGAACCGGATCGCCTGCTCGCGCAGCTTTTCCATGAGCTCCGGCCCGGTGATGCCACCGACGAACCCGGGGTAGTTCTCCACCTCGGTGGTGTACATCAACTGACCGCCGGGAATCATCTCCCGCGACGGCTCGCCCTCGTACACCAGGGGGCGCAGGTTCGCGCGCGCCGCGTAAATCGCTGCCGTCCACGCCGACGGTCCGGAGCCAATGATGACGAGCGTTTCGGGAAGGCGTGTGTCCACGGAAGTCACGGGTTCGGGTTGTTCACGAATTCTACCATCCGCCGCCAGGCCACCCGGTCAGCGACGAACGTGCCGTCCACCGTCCACGACAATCGTCTCGCCGGTCACGTAGTCGGCCTCCAGCAGATAAATCACCGCACCCGCAACATCGTTCGCCGAGCCCAGGCGCTTGAGCGGCGTCGTCGTGCGGAGGCGCTCGCCCACGTCGGGCTGCCATCCCTCCGGCAACATGATCACCCCTGGCGCGACGGCATTGACGCGCACCGCCGGTGCCAACGTCTTGGCGAGGGACCGGGTCATCTGCACGACGACCGTCTTCGACAAGCCATGCGGTATGTACGCGGGCCACGTCTCGAGCGCGGCCAGATCGGCGATGTTGACAATGGCACCGCCTTTCGCGGCCATGTGCCGATACGCCGCGATCGACGCGAAAAAAGGCGCTCTCGAGTTGATGGCGAACGTCGCGTCCCACTCGGCCGGCGTGACCGACTCGATGGGCGTTCGCTGCATGATCGCCGCCGAGTTCACCAACACATCGAGCCCACCCAACGAGCGGGCGACTTCATCGACCAGCGCGCCGGGCGCTGAGGGTGCACTGAGATCCGACTGGAAGAGCGTTGCCTTGCCTCCACGCCGCCGAATCTCGTCGGCCGTTTCGCGCGCGCCCTCGGCCGAGCCGTTGTAGTGCACGGCGATGTGCATCCCGCGCGCGCCGAGGGTGGTGGCAATCGCGCGGCCCACCCGGCGTCCCGCGCCCGTGACGAGCCCGATGCGATTCGCGAGATCCATCCGAGGATCGCCGGTCGCTAAGCCGGCGTGGCGGCGCTGCGACGCGCTTCCACGCGCGCGTCCTGCCGTTGCAGCCACGCGAGCGGCACGCGCATGACGCCGAGCACCCGGGGCCCATCGGTCGCCCCGTGCCAATCGGAACCGCCGCTTGGCACGAGCCGGAAGAACTCTGCGAGCGCGGCGAGCCTGTTCGTGTCTTCCCCCGTATGGCCGGGGTGTCGAACCTCCACGCCATCGAGTCCGACGGTAACGAACCGTTCGATCGTCTCGCGACGACCTTCCGGACCCGGATGGGCGAGGACGGCGAGGCCACCACCGGCATGGACGAGGGCGATGGCATCGCCCACCGACAGGCGGTGCTTGGCGACGTACGCGGGTCGGCCGGCACCGAGGTACCGATCGAAGGCGTCGCGCGAGTCACGTGCCCACCCCCCTTCGATCAGCACGCGGGCGAGGTGCGGGCGACCGATCGCGGCATCGCCGGCGCGCGCCAGCACGTCGTCGAAGGTGATCGGGACTCCCAGCGCATTCAGCTTCGCGACGATCTGGGCGGCGCGCGCTTGGCGGCGGTCACGGAACTCCCGGAGCGACTCCTCGATCGCGCTCGGCCGCTGGATGTGGAGGCCGAGGAGGTGGACTTCGCGCTGATCGTCCGTGGCACTCAGCTCGACACCGGGCACGACACGAATCCCATAGGTGTCCGCCGCGGCAACCGCCTCGGCAACACCGTCCATCGTGTCGTGATCGGTGAGCGCGATGGCACAAAGCCCGGCCGCCTTCGCCGCCGCGACCACCGCGGTCGGGGACTTGGAGCCGTCGGACGCTGTCGAGTGGGCATGGAGGTCGACATGCGGCGCTTCGGGCCCGCCGGGGCGGGCCGCGACCCCGCTCACTTCGTGTAGCCGGCTTCGGGCGACGTGAAGCTCGGCTGCGACTGGCCTAACAAGCGAATCAACTCGTTGTCGGAAAGCTCGGCGAGCGACTGCTCGCGCGACCGGGCGCCCTGTGGCGAGTAGCGCGTCACGCGCACCTCGCGGTTGTCGCCGGTACCGGCAATGAACATGATCCCGAATTCGTCGTGCTCGTACTGTGTGACGTATCCCGAAGGAAACACGCGCCATTCCTTTCCGTCGGCGCTGATGGTCCGTGTTGGCATGATCAGGAAAGCTCCACTTCGGTCAGGATTGGCGCGGCAGGATCGGAATCGAAGACGGCGACTCGGGCGGCGGCGAGCGTGCTGACGTCGCGCGCTTCGGTGAACTCCACGAATAGACCGGGTTCCGACGGGTCCTCGTACACCCAGAAGTTACACGACGCCGCGCGCAGCCGGTCCCGACGCTCGCGGAGACCGGCGAAATACGCGTCGCGCTCGTGGCGCGAGACCTTCGATCGCTCGATCGTGAGCGCCCTGGCCATGGATCGCGAGGTCAGGCGGCGGTTTCCGGGTACGACTCGAGCGTCTTCTTCACCGTTGCCAGGAACTGATCCGCGACCGCTCCGTCGATGACGCGGTGGTCGAAGGACAACGAGAAGTACGCGCACGTGCGAATGGCGATCGTGTCTTCGCCGTCCGGCCCGCTCACGACTTTTGGCCGCTTCTCGATGGCGCCGATGCCGAGAATCGCGGTGGTCGGAACCGGAATGATCGGTGTACCCATCAGCGAACCGAACACGCCCGGGTTTGTGATGGTGAACGTCGCGTCCTGGACCTCCTCCGGGCGGAGCTTCTTGGCGCGGGCACGGTTCGCGAGATCGTTGAGCTGTCTCGTTAGGCCGACCAGTGACAGCTCATCGGCGCGCTTGATCACCGGGACGATGAGGCCCCAGTCGAGCGCCACGGCGATGCCGAGGTTGTACTGCTTGCGGTAGATGATGTTGGTGCCGGCGACGGCGGCGTTCAGGATCGGGAACTGCTTGAGCGCGCCGGTCACCGCCGTGAGAATGAACGGCAGGTACGTGAGCTTTTCGCCGGACTGCTTCTCGAAGTCGCCGCGGAGCTTCGCGCGGATGCGCGCCACGCGTGTCAGGTCGATCTCGAAGAACGACGTGACGTGCGCGTTCGAGCGCCGCGAGAGCGACATGTGCTCGGCGGTGAGTGCGCGGATGCGGGACATCGGCTCGACGACATCGCCGGCCCAGGGCTCAGGAAGCGGTCCGTGTGGCTCGACGCCCGCGGGCGCGTGCATCGAGGGCGGCGCGACCCGCGGAGTCGCCGCCGGCGCACCGGACTCGATGACCTGCATGATGTCGCGCTTGGTCACGCGACCCGCGATGCCGCTCCCCTGCAGGCCGGCGATCTCGATGCCGTGTTCGGCGGCGATTTTTCGGACGAGCGGCGACGACTTCGTGCGGAGCCGCTCCTCGACCGAACCGCCGTTACCGGACGGGCGCGCCGGCGAATGCACTGCGGCGGTTGCGAGTGCGGGGGGTTGATGCGGGACGCTCGCGGGTTTTGCCGTAGATTGGCTTTTCGGGGGGGGGCCCCCGCTCGTGGCGGCCGTCGGCGACGCAGCGGCGGGTGCCGGAGCGCCGGGAGCGGTGGCCGGCGCCGATGGCGACGCGGCCGCACCAGCTTCGGTTTCGATCCGCGCCACCACGGTCTGCACCGGAACGGTCTGCCCCTCCGTCACCAGCACCTCAGCCAACACGCCGGACGTCGGCGAGGGGATCTCCGCGTCGACCTTGTCCGTCGAGATCTCGAAGATCGGCTCATCCCGCTTGACGGCCTCGCCGACCTTCTTCAGCCAGCGAGACATCGTCCCTTCCGCAATCGATTCCCCCATCTGGGGCATTACGACATCGACACGTGCCAACGGATCAACCTCACGAATGAGTTCAATGCCTAACGTCGCGCCGCCTCAGCCGCCTCAGCGCCAGCACCGGCAGTGTGACGGCACCCAGCACCGCACCAACCAATGCATACGACGTCCAGTTGCAGATCGGCAGCCCTTCACACGACGGCGACTGCCTGAGCCCTTCCACAATTCTCCCGACCAGCACCGCGACCATTCCGCCGCTCCAGAACCCGACGAAGGTAGTGAAGCATCCGACACCGATGTTGCGCGCCGTTCGATCCTCCACGGGCTCGGCTGGCGGCTGCGGTCGTTGCGGTTCCCCTCCCTCTCCTGACGGTACGCTCATGGATTGCCGCCACCGATTCAATACGCGGCGAGGCGACGCACCGCACGCACGATGTCGCTCGTCTGCGGCAAGACGAAGTCCTCCAGCGATGGCGCGTACGGAAGCGGAATGTCGTGCGCTGTCACGCGAAGCACCGGCGCGTCGAGCCACTCGAAGCACGACTCGCTGATGCGTGCCGTGATCTCGCCGGCGATCCCGCCCGTCCGCGTGTCCTCGTGCAGCACGAGCACCCGGTTCGTCTTCCGCACTGTGGCGAAAATTGCGTCATCGTCGAGCGGCGCCAACGTACGAAGGTCCAGCACTTCGACCGACACACCATCCTGCGCTGCCAGCTGCTCCGCTGCCTCGAGTGCCTTCCACACGGTCGCCGCATAGGTGATGATCGAGACGTCGCGACCCTCCCGGGCGACACGTGCCTTCCCGATCGGGACGGTGTGATCGCCTTGCGGCATCTCACCCTTGATGCGCCGGTAGAGATACTTGTGCTCGAAGAAGAGCACGCAGTCATCATCGCGGATCGCCGACTTCATCAGCCCCTTCGCGTCCTCGGCCGTTGCCGGGTAGACCACCTTCAGGCCGGGCGTGTGGATGAAGCCGGCTTCAGGGTTCTGTGAATGGAACGGGCCGCCGCGCACGTATCCGCCGCTCGGGCCGCGGACGACCATCGGGCACGGAAGGAACGCGCGGTAGCGCGCGGTCGCGACGTAGTTGGTGAGGATGTCGTACGCGTTGGCGATGAAATCGATGAACTGCATCTCGACCACGGGGCGCATGCCCATGTGGCCGGCCCCCGCGGCAGCCCCGACGATGCCGATCTCCGAGATCGGCGTGTCGATCACGCGCGCTTCGCCGAAGCGGGACGAAAGTCCTTCGGTAACCTTGAACGCGCCGCCATACGCGCCAATGTCTTCGCCCATGCAGAAGACGTTTTCGTCGCGCTCCATCTCCTCGACGAGCGCCTCGCGAAGGGCTTCGAGGTACGTGATCTCGGCCATCAGGCGCTCCCGGTCCGGGCCGCCTGCCACGTTCCCCAACCCTCGGGGCGTTCGTTCACGTCCACGGCGCGATCCGTCCCTTCTCGGAACCAGAGCGGGCGTTCGCGTGGCGGGTCGGCGTAGACGCCGATCAGTGCGTCGAGCGGCTCCGGTGGTGGAGACTTCTCCGCCTCGTCGGTTGCGGCGTCGACCTCCTGCGCCACGCGAGCGTCGATCGCGGCGATCTCCTCGGGAGTGGCGCCGAGCTCTTCGCGCATGACGACGAGGTACCGATCGATCGGATCGTTCTCTGCTGCCCAACGCTCTATCTCGCCAGGCGGCACGTACGACTGATTGTCGTGCTCCGCGTGCCCTTTGCGACGGTAGGTCATGAGCTCGATGAGCGAGACGCCGCCGCCCGCGCGAGCGCGATCGACGGCGTCCTTCGTCACGTCGTAGACCGCGAGCACGTCATTGCCGTCAGCCTGCGCTCCGTGAACTCCATACCCGATTGCCTTGTCCACGAATTGCCGCGCCGCGGTCTGTTTGCTGATCGGCGTCGAATACGCGTAGCCGTTGTTCTCGACGATGACCACCAGCGGCAGCCGCTGCACCGCGGCGAGGTTGATGCCTTCGTGAAACGCGCCGGTGGAGGTGGCACCGTCGCCGACGTATACCAGGCCAACGCGATCCTGCCGTCGCATCTTGAACGTCATGGTGACGCCGGCCATGACCGGCACCATGTCGCCCAGCGGTGAGATCTGGCCGATGAACCCGCGCTCCGTGTCGCCAAAGTGGATGTTCAGCTCCCGCCCGCGCGTCGGCGAATCGCCCTTCGCCATGTACTGCCGAAGGATCTCGAGCGGCGTCGCGCCCTTCACGAGCATGGAGCCCAGGTTCCGGATCAGCGGCGACAGGATGTCCCGGCGCTCGAGCGCGTAGGCACTCCCGACCGCATCGGCCTCCTGCCCTAACGAGCGAAACAGTCCGCCGACGACCTTCGTCTGCCGGTACAGCGCCACGAGCCGCTCCTCGAGGGAGCGTGTCAGGCGCATCCAGTAGTAGAGGTCGAGCTTCTGATCGCGCGTCAGCTGGCCTGACGGCCGCCGGGAATCGGGAATCGGGAATCGGGAATCGGCGCGGGAAGCCTCTCCCGCC
>DASUGD010000299.1:0-30839 GCA_036274195.1 Gemmatimonadaceae bacterium
GACTCGGGTCCGCGTGTAACTCCCGTGGCCGGCGCGCCGCGTAGCGCGACGCCAGCGCGCGTCCCGCCGTTTGCGCCTGGGCGTCGCCCAACTCCGCCCGCGGGGCCGAGTGTGCCGCCGGCCTCGGTGCCGACATCACAAGCCCGCGCCGCGGAGCCGCGAAACGTTCCCCCGGCGATAGCCACGAACGCCGCGGCGACATCCCCGACGGTGGGTGTGCCGGCCCCAGCGCCGACGCCCGTGCGGTCGCCAGGCGGCCCGGATACCGACCTGCCGCGGCAGCCGGCGCCTTTGGCAGGTGGGTCTGCGACCTTACCCGACATGCCGTCTGGTCTACCGGCGCGTCCTTCGGCGCCGGCAGCATCCAGCCAACCCGTTCCGGCTCCTCCGCCGTCGCCGCGGCCGGTTGTCGCGGGCGAGTCAGCGTTCGGAGGCGCTCGGCCGGACGCAAGGGTGCCAACGCCCTCGAAAGCCCCAATCAACCCGTTCCTTGCGAACGACCCCAATCAGAAAGCCAAACGGCTCGCCCGTGCACTCGTGTCGGACATGGTGGCGTACCATCCCCAGAAGCGCGATGAAGGCATGCGCGCAGGTACGCTGAAGCAGCTGTTCCGAGAGGAGATCAAGAAGAGTTACGAGGAGTACGTGGACCAGATTGGAAAGGAGTTCGCCGAGTCGACCTCCCACTTCCAGGATGCGCTGAACGACGTCCTCGCGGGGGGCAAGAAGGTGTTCTAGGCCGCCCTCGGTGAGTCGACTCGGGGTGGTTCGACGCTCCGGCGGCCGCTATCTTGAAGGCACACGAATGAGCCGAGCCGTTCTCCACCGGGGAGGGCGGCTCGTGTCATATTTGCCTGGGCATTTCGCCAGACTTCGATAGGGGGCGCGAACAACATGGGAGAATCCGAGCGCACGCGTCGGCTCCGAGACGCCGAGAGTCGGCTGCTCGAGCTGCGGAGGTATCTTTGACCTCGACCGCAAACGCGAGACGCTGACACAGCTCGAGGAGCGAATGGCGTCGGCGGGCTTCTGGAACGACCAGGAAAGCGCGCGCACCGCCGTGCAGCAGGTCAAAGAGCTCAAGGGCTGGGTCGAGCCGTACGATCGCCTCGCGGGACGCATAAGCGCGGCGTTGGAGCTTGACGAGCTGCTATCCGCAGAGCCCGACGCCGTGATGTCGGCGGAAGTCGATCAGGAAGTGGGAACGGTCGAAAGCGAAGTGGATGCTTTCGAGCTTCGATCGCTACTTCGTGGGCCCGACGATTTCCGTGATGCGCAAGTGGAGATCAGCGCTGGCGCGGGCGGCACCGAGGCTCAGGATTGGGCCCAGATGTTATTGCGGATGTACACCCGCTGGGCCGAGCGTCGCGGATACGCCGTCGAGATTCTCGACATGAGCGAGGGCGAGGAGGCCGGTATCAAAGGCGCCGTCGTGGAGATTCGCGGCCAGTACGCGTACGGTTTTCTCCGTCCGGAAACTGGCGTACATCGCCTCGTTCGGATTTCGCCGTTCGACGCACAGTCGCGGCGCCATACGAGCTTCGCATCCGTGTTCGTTTATCCGGTCGTGAACGAGGAGATCAACATCGAGATCCGCGACGAGGACATCAAAATGGATGTCTTTCGCGCGAGTGGCGCCGGCGGACAGCACGTGAACAAGACGAGTTCCGCGGTGCGTCTGACCCACATCCCGACGGGAGTCGTGGTCGCATCCCAGCAGGAGCGGTCGCAGTTCAAGAACAAGGCAACGGCGATGAAAATGTTGAAGAACCGCCTGTACCAGCTCGAAGCCGAAAAGCAGGCGGCCGAGAAGGCGAAACTGGATGCGACGAAGGCCGACGTGACGTTCGGCAGCCAGATCCGAAGCTACGTCTTCCAACCGTACACCATGGTGAACGATCATCGAACCGAGCTGAAGATCCCCGACGTGCAGAAGGTGATGGATGGAGGAATCGATCCGTTCATCGAGGCGTACCTGAAGCAGCTGGGTGCGGGGGAGAAGACGTCGTGAGCGACGAAGTCAACTTCGTTCTGCGTGCTCGCCGCGAGAAATTGTCGGCGCTCGAGGCCAGTGGCGTGCAGCCGTTCGCGTACGGATTCAACCGTACGCACGAGGCCGCGGGTGCGGTTGCAGCGTTAGGCAGCGAGCCGGAAGGTCCCGTGGTACGCGTCGCGGGGCGTGTCGTGTCGTGGCGCGGGCAGGGGAAAACGATTTTCGCGCATCTCGCGGACATGAGCGGTCGAGTCCAGCTGTACTTCCGCCGGGACGGGCTCGGCGAGGAAGCCTTCGCCAGGCTGAAGCTGTTCGATATCGGGGACGTGATCGGCGTCGAGGGGCCGATGTTCCGCACGCGGACCGGCGAAGCGACCGTTCGGGTCGACACCGTCGAGATGTTGGCCAAATCACTCCGGCCGTTGCCCTTCGGCAAGGAAGAGATCGTCGACGGCGAAGTCGTTCGCCATTCCGGATTCAGCGATCCCGAGCAGCGTTACCGCCAGCGGTATGCGGACCTGGCGGTTCATGCGGAAGTCCGCGCGCTGTTTCTGGCGCGGTCCCGTATGACCACCGCGATCCGCAGCTTTCTGGATGGGCGTGGTTACGTGGAAGTGGAGACACCGGTGCTCCAGCCGCTCTACGGCGGTGCCGCGGCCAAGCCCTTCGTAACCCACCACAACGCGCTGGACATGCCGCTGTTTCTGCGCATTGCCGATGAGCTATACCTCAAACGGCTGATTGTGGGCGGCTTCGACAAGGTGTACGAAATTGGGCATGACTTTCGGAACGAGGGTATCGACCGGACGCACAATCCCGAGTTCACGATGCTCGAGTTCTACGAGGCATACGCCGACTACGACGACATGATGAGCATCGTGGAGCATCTCCTCGTCCATGCGAGCGACGCCGTCCGCGCGTTTCCGCAGCTCGCGGAGCGGGTGCCTATGTTCACGCCGCCGTTCCCGCGGGTCGAGTGGGTCGCGGCGTTGAATTCGGCGGTGGGCGCGGACGCCATGGCGATGGATGATGAAACGCTCAGGAACTGCGCACGACGCGCGGGGGTTCAACATCCGGAAGCGCTGAGCCGGCCGAAGGTTCTCGACGAGCTGTTCCAGGCGCTGGTCGAATCGAAGCTCAAGGCGCCGACGTTCGTAATCGACTATCCCGTGGAGCTTTCACCTCTCGCCAAGCCGAAGCGCGGACACCCGGCGCTCACCGAGCGGTTCGAGCTGTTCGCGAACGGGAAAGAGCTTGCGAACGCGTTCAGCGAGTTGAACGATCCAATCGACCAGCGCCGGCGGTTCGAGGCCCAAGCGCGCCTGAGGGCGGCGGGTGATGAGGAGGCGGCAGGGGTCGACGAGGACTACCTGCGCGCCATGGAATACGGCATGCCTCCTACTGGTGGCGTCGGCATTGGTCTCGATCGGTTGTTCATGTACCTGACCGAAACGGCGAACATCCGGGATGTGATTCTTTTTCCGACCATGAGACCGGAATGAGCTCGCTCGAACTGTCCATTGCCTGGCGGTATTTGCGCAGCAGGCGGGGCTCGAAACTGCTGTCGTTCATCAGCGTGATCGCGATCGTCGGCGTTGTCGTTGGGGTGAGCGCGCTCATCGTGGTGATGGGCGTGATGAACGGTCTTCAGCGGGACCTGCGCGAGAAGATTCTCATCGGAAGTCCGGACATTCGCGTGTTGAACTTCGGGGCGGACATGCGGATCGATGACTGGCAGGCTGTGCTCAAGAAGGTGCAGGCTGAGCCTGGCGTCGTTGCCGCCGGCCCGTTCGTCATGACCCAGTGCCTCGTCAACGCAGGGCACTCCTACATGGAGGGCGGGTACGTTGTCGGCCTTCCGCCCCAGACCAAGGACATGCCGGAGGTGACCGACATCCGCCGCCGCGCGACGATCGGCGACTTCCGGTTTGCGAGCTCGGATGGAAAGGGGAGGGGAATCGCGCTGGGCAAGCTCGTAGCGGGCCGTCTCAACGCTTTCGTTGGTGACACGGTTACCCTCGTGTGCCTCGGGAAGGGCGAGATCAATGCGGTCACGGGACAGCCGGTGCCGCTCACGATGCAGTTCGAGGTGACGGGGGTGTTCGACACCGGGATGTACGAGTACGACAACTCCTACATGTACGTCGCGCTACCGGTGGCCCAGGAGTTGGCGGGCCTGGGGGATGGCGTGACCGGCATCGAGGTCAAGACTCACAATAGATGGGATGCCAAGAAAGTAGGAGACGATCTCGCGAAAGTGCTGCAGTTCCCGTATCGCACCGTCGACTGGCAGGAGCAGAACAAGTCCCTGTTCCAGGCCCTGAAGCTCGAGAAGCTCGGCATGGGGCTCATCCTGCTTCTCATCGTGCTCGTTGCCGCCTTCAACATTGTCAGCAATCTGACAATGGTGGTCGCCGACAAAACGCGAGAGATTGGCATCCTGAAGGCGATGGGGATGACATCGGCGTCGGTGCGCCGCGTATTTTTCGCGCAGGGACTGGTGATCGGGCTCGTTGGAACGCTGCTGGGCGTGATACTGGGGATCGCCGCCTCGCTGGCGCTCGGCAAGTACCAGTTCATCAAGCTGAATCCGGAGATCTACTTCATCGACCATCTTCCCGTCGCGACCGAGGCGATCGACATCGTGGCGACCATCGTGGCGAGCATTGGAATCGCCGCGCTGGCGACCCTATATCCGTCGATGCAGGCGGCGCGACTGTATCCGATCGAGGCAATTCGGCACGAGTGACGGGACGAGGACGCCGACGATGAACGTGCTGGAAGCTCACGACATCGCGAAGACATACCGCGTCGGGGATGGGAGCACGCTGCACATCCTCAACGGTGTGAACCTGAGCGTGAAACGCGGCGAGATGATCGCGATCGTTGGCGAGAGCGGTGCCGGGAAGAGCACGTTGCTGCACGTCATCGGCGCGCTGGACCGGCCGACGCGCGGATACGTGCTGATTGGCGGTGAGCCGATCAATGATCGCACCGACGACGAGCTGGCGACCATTCGCAACCGCAAGGTGGGATTCGTCTTTCAGTACCACCACCTGCTGCGTGAATTCTCCGCGCTCGAGAACGTGATGATGCCGCTCAGAATCGCCGGCGCGACCGTCGCCAAGGCGCGGAGCCGCGCCGAGGAACTACTCGCGCGTGTAGGTTTGAGCGGACGGATGGGACACCGCCCGAGCGAGCTGTCGGGCGGCGAGCAGCAGCGGACAGCCGTCGCGCGAGCGCTTGCCGTCGACCCGGCTGTGGTGCTTGCCGACGAACCGACCGGGAACCTCGATCATCGGAACGGTGAGCGGTTGCACGAGGTATTCGCTCAGCTGGCGCGCGACCTCGAGATCGGCCTGGTCGTCGTGACTCATAACCGGTCGCTCGCGGCGCGAGCCGATCGTGCGCTGCTGCTCGAGGATGGTCGCCTCGTCGATACTGATGTCCAGGGAGTCGTCGCCTGATGCTGTGTGACGTGTGCAGGGAACGCGAAGGGGTCGTGAGCGTCACCAAGATGGAGAAGGACTCGGTGACGCTGGAAAATCTGTGCGAGAAATGCGCGGCGGCTCGCGGGATCGAGACGACCGTGGCGATGCCGAAGCATCCGCTGAGCGATTTCCTCTCGGGGGTCCAGCAGCAGTTAGGCAGCCAGCAGGCCGACGCCGCCCGCTGCACATTCTGCTCGACCACATTGCGAGAGTTCCGGAACTCGGGGCGTCTGGGGTGCATGCACTGCTATGGGACGTTCGAGCAGAGCCTGCGTGAGTTGCTGCGCAAGATTCACGGGACCGCCCGGCATGCCGGAGTTCGCTACGAACCGCCAGCGCCAGCGCTTCTGGAGCGCTCGTCCACACTCGGCGAGCTTCGGGAGCGGTTGCGCCGCGCCGTGGAGACGGAGCAGTTCGAGCTCGCGGCCTCGATCCGGGACCAGATCAAGGGACTCGAGTGATGGTTGACCTCTCGCTACTTCCAGACGGCGGGGCCAGCTGGCTCGACGCCTCGGGGGACCACGCCGACATCGTGCTGTCGACGCGCATCCGCCTCGCCCGGAACGTGGAAGGCTATGCGTTCACGGGCCGGGCGCGAGACGGGGAGCGGTTGCGGATCCTGACGCAGGTGCGGGAAGCACTGCCACACGTGCCTGCACTGGCGAATGGCGTGCTGCTGCGCGTCGACGAGATGGCGCCGACCGACCGACTGCTCCTGCACGAGCGGCACCTGGTCAGCAAGGAGCTCGCTGGGCTGGATCTGCCTCAGGGGGTGCGAAGCGGTGCGGCTTTGTATCTCTGCGAGTCCGCAGGCGTCATGATAAACGAGGAGGATCATCTCCGGCTGCAGGCGCTTCGGTCCGGGTTCAGCGTGGGCGAGGCACTGGCGACGGTGATGCGTGTCGATAGGGAGTTAGGCAGCCGAGTGCCGTTTGCGTTTCACGAGGAGTTCGGCTTCCTGACGGCGTGCCCGACGAACACGGGAACGGGTTTGCGTGCGTCGGTCCTGATTCACCTGCCTGGGCTCGTGTTGACGAAGGAGATCGGGAAGGTGCTCGCCGGGCTGCAGGCGATGGGTCTGACCTATCGCGGTCTGTATGGAGAGGGCAGCGAAGTAGTGGGGAACTTCTTCCAGATCTCGAACCAGACGACGCTCGGTCGGTCGGAAGACGAACTGGCAGAGCATCTCGCTCGAGTGGTTCGCACGGTCATCGAGCGAGAGGAAGAAGCGCGTCGTGTGTTGCTGCGGGACGCCGGGTATATTATTGAGGACAAGCTCTGGCGCGCCTATGGCACCCTGCGTTATGCCCGAAGCCTCTCGTTCGATGAGGCGATGAACTTTCTCAGCGGTGTGCGGCTGGCGGTTGGTCTGAAACTGATCATCGGCCTGAGTGTATACACCCTCAACAAGCTCCTGATTTTCAGTCAGTCGGCGCATTTGGCGTATGCGGAAGGACGTGCGTTGACTGAGAGCGAAGCGAACCTCGCCCGCGCACGATACGTGCGACAGGCACTGATCAATGAGGCGGGATCGCAGGCGTGACCGGAGCTTGGCTTCGGATCTGAGGGGGTTATGAACGGCTACAACTTCACCGAGCGAGTGAGAAAGGTCCTTGCGATGGCGCGCGAGGAGGCTGCTCGTCTTCACCACGAATACGTGGGGACGGAGCATATCCTGCTCGGGCTGATTCGCGAGGGCGAGGGCGTCGCCGCGGCCGTTCTGCAGAATCTGAGCGTCGACTTGGACGAGATTCAGCAGAAAATCGAAGACACCGTGAAGAAGGGGAAAGCGTCGCAGACGACGGGCCCCGATCTTCCCTACACATCGCGCGCGAAGAAGGTCTTGGAGCTCGCAATGAGCGAAGCGCGCGAGCTCAGTCACAGCTACGTTGGCACGGAGCACCTGCTGCTCGGCCTCCTCCGCGAGGAGAAAGGCATTGCGGCGCAGGTTCTGACCGATGCCGGCGTGAATCTCGACGCGGCGCGCGCCGAGACGCTTCGGCTGCTCGGGACCGAGATGCCGCAGGGGAACACCCCCACCGCACAGCAGGGCAGCGGTTCGGCGCAGTCGACTCCCCCGAAGGGTGAGAAGAAGTCCAAGACTCCCGCGCTCGATCACTTCTGCCGTGATCTCACGCAGCTCGCCGCTGAAGGCCAGCTCGATCCAACGATCGGGCGCTTCAAGGAAATCGAGCGCGTGATGGAAGTCCTGACGCGGCGTAAGAAGAACAACCCGGTGCTCATCGGCGAGCCTGGTGTGGGCAAGACGGCGATCGTCGAAGGCCTGGCCCAGCTCATCGCCAATGGCGAGTGCCCGGATTCGCTGCGTGATCATCGCGTCCTGTCACTCGACATGGCCGCGGTGATCGCGGGCACGAAGTATCGCGGTCAGTTCGAGGAGCGCCTCAAGGCGGTCATGAACGAGATCGCACAGAACAAGAACATCATTTTGTTCATCGACGAGCTGCACACGCTCGTTGGTGCCGGTGCCGCCGAGGGCGCGATCGATGCGAGCAACATGCTCAAGCCGGCGCTCGCGCGCGGCGAGCTGCAGTGCGTTGGCGCGTCGACGCTCAACGAGTACCGGAAATACATCGAGAAGGACGGAGCCCTCGAGCGCCGATTCCAGACGGTGATCGTCGACCCGCCCTCCGTGGAGGAGACCGTCGAGATCCTGAAAGGTCTGCGCAAGAAGTACGAGGACCATCATCGTGTCACGATTCCCGACACGACGCTGGTGGCCGCGTCCAAGCTTTCCGAGCGCTACATCACCGACCGGTTTCTGCCTGACAAGGCGATCGACGTGATCGACGAGGCGGGTGCGCGCGCGCGTCTCGCGGCACAAGTGCCGCCGCCGGAGGTCTCGCAGCTCAAGGATCAGCTCGAGGGTGTGAACACGGAGAAGGAGGCCGCGGTTCGCGATCAGAACTTCGAGCGCGCAGCATCGCTGCGCGACAAGGAGCGCGAGCTGCAGGGCGATATTCGCAAGAAGCAGGACGAGTGGGAAAAGCGGCGTCAGTCATACCGTCCGGTGTTAGGCGAGGAGGAGATCTCCTTCATCGTCAGCCGCTGGACCGGCATTCCCGTCACGCGGCTTCAGGAAGCGGAGACGGCGCGGCTTCTCCGAATGGAAGAGGAGCTGCACGCGTCCGTCGTCGCGCAGGAGGAGGCGATCAAGGCACTCTCGCGGTCCATTCGGCGCAGCCGAGCTGGGCTCAAGGACCCGGATCGCCCGATCGGCTCGTTCATTTTCTGCGGGCCAACCGGTGTGGGCAAAACCGAGCTCGCGCGGGCCCTCGCGAAGTTCCTCTTCGCCGATCAGAACGCCCTGATTCGCGTCGACATGAGCGAATACATGGAGAAGTTCTCCGTGTCGCGGCTCATCGGCGCGCCCCCGGGCTATGTGGGTTATGAAGACTCCGGCACACTCACGAAGGCCGTGCGCCGCAAGCCGTATAGCGTCGTCCTTCTGGACGAGATCGAGAAGGCGCACCCGGATGTCTTCAACATCCTGCTCCAGGTGCTGGACGAAGGGCATCTCACGGATAATTACGGCCGAGTGATTGACTTCAAGAACACGGTCGTGATCATGACGTCGAACGTGGGAGCTCGCGACATCACGAAGGGCAAACAGCTCGGCTTTGCGGCTCCAGACACGCGCGCGAACTTCGAGCGGATTCAGGAGAAGGTCAAAGAAGAGCTGCAGCACGTCTTCAACCCGGAGTTCCTGAACCGTCTGGACGATGTGATCGTGTTCCACCCGCTCCAGAAGGAGCACATTGCCCAGATCGTCGGAATCCTGCTCAAGGACGTTCAGAAGCGGCTCACCGAGGAAGAGCTCACACTTCGGCTTACCGAAGCGGCGTCGGATTTCCTGGTCGGGCACGGCTACGACGAACATTTCGGCGCCCGGCCCCTCAAGAGGGCGATTCAGCGCTTCATCGAGGATCCGCTGTCGGAGAAGATCCTGGTTGGCGACTTCTCGAAGGGCGACGAGATCGAGGTCGATGTCTCGGCCGACAAGTCAAAGCTGGATTTCCGCGTCCTGACCAGCTCGACAAAAGCCTGATTACAGGCGTCGTCTCCGCGACCGCCCAAGATTAGGCAGTAACAACGGATAGCACCCGTCGGCACGCTGAACCCGACGGGTGCTTTCGTGTATATTACCGCCATGTCTCGACTGTCCCTCCTGCTGTTGTGTCTGGCAGCAGCGAGCGCTCCTGCGTTCGCACAAGACACCCAACAACCCGGCCGCTGCACCGTACCGGATTCCATCGCGATCCGCGGCAACAACCAGGTCGATGAGGCATCGATTCGTGGCGACGCCGGCTTGGTTGGCGGTGCCACGCTCAATTACCGCGACATTCAGCGTGCCATTCGATCGATTTTCGCGACGGGGCAGTTCGATGACGTGAAGATCACATGCGACCCGGAAGCTGCGGGCGGCAAGACGATTCTCGCGATCACCGTGACGGAACGACCCGTTCTGGCGGAAGTGCATATCGAAGGGGTCGACCGCGTCTCGAAAAAATCCGTCCGCGACCGGATCGAGATCCCAGAGGCGCGGCCACTCAATCCCGCGCTCGTCACGCGCGCGATGGAGCGCATCGATTCGCTCTACGAATCGCGCGGTTACTATCTGGCTCGCGTGAAGCCGGAAACGACGATGGTGAACCAGCAGATCCGGTTGACCTTCAAGATCGACGAGGGACGTCGCCTCGCCGTGTCGGGCATTCGGATCCTTGGGAATAAAAGGATCGCCTCGCACGATATCGTCGCGGCGATGAAGACGAAGCCGGAGGGCTTCTGGTGGTTCAAGAAAGGCGCGTTCGACGAGGACAAGTTTGCCGGCGACCTCGGAGACCGCCTCCCGGAGCTCTACGGCCGCCGGGGCTACATCGACTTTCAGGTCGTGCGCGACACGATGATCGTAGACCGCACGAACGGTAAAGCGCTTGTCGAGATCACGGTCGCGGAGGGGCCACAGTATCGCGTGGGCGACTTTCAAATCGAGGGCAATCACCGCTTCCCGAGCGAGGAGCTGCGGCGATTCTACCCGTTCGATGATTACACACGATCGTTCACGACGGTGTTGAAGAGCACGGTCACGGGTGGTGACAAGGGTGCCCCGAAGGGCGTGTTCGACAAGACACGCTGGGATGATGCTTTCAACAACCTCCAGACGGCGTATCGGAACGAGGGCTACATCTACGCCGATCTCCGGCCGGTCGTGGAGCGGCGCACTACGAGCGATTCCTCGCAGCACGTGGTGGATCTTCGGTGGGTGATCGACGAGAAGGCACCGGCGATCATCAACCGCATCGAGATTGCCGGCAACGACTACACGGTCGAGTCGTGCATTCGCGACCAGCTCGTCATCATTCCGGGTGACGTCTTCAATCAGGACCGCCTGATTCGCAGCTGGCAGAGCATCGGCAACCTTGGATTCTTCGAGACGCCGATACCGCCGCCCGATACGCGACCTGCCAACGAGCAGGGCGACGTGGACGTCATCTTCAACGTGAAGGAAAAGCGCACCGGGAACGTGAACTTCGGTGCGTCGGTCGGGCAGGGCCTCGGCGTTGGCGGATTCATCGGTCTGGATCAGCCGAACCTGTTCGGCAAGTGCAAGCGCGGTACGCTGCAATGGCAGTTCGGACGTTACGTCAACGACTTCAACCTGTCCTATAGCGACCCATCGATCCGTCAGACTCGATTTTCGGGGACGGTATCCGCATACAGGTCACAGGCTCGTTACACCGTTGCCGACCTCGGGCGAAGCCTTCGCACCGGCGGTTCCTTCGAGGTCGGCTTTCCGGTCCCGAACTCGCCGTTCTCGCGGATCCGGCTCTCTTACGGCGCTGAGGTCGTGAGTTTCGGCAGCAGTGGATTGCTCGGAGAGCAGAAGAGTCTTTACGGCAACAACTCGTTCCGCTCGACGCTGGGCGTGACGGCGCAGCACGACACTCGCGTCGACATGCCATTTGCGACCTCGGGTGGTATGCAGAGTGTCACGGCTCAGTTCTCTGGAGGCCCGCTAGGCGGCACGTACACGTTCCAGCAGTATCGAACCGAGATGCGCGCCTACGCGCCACTCGGCCAGATCGGTGGCAAGGCGCAGGGATCGCAACCGATGAAGTTCGTCCTCGGTCTGACCGGCCGGGCTGGTGTGGTCACCGGAAATACCGGACCATTCTTCTTCTCGCAGGAGTTCGCGCTCGGCGGTGTACAGTACGGTGAGCAGCTCCGGGGGTATCCCGAGTTCTCGATTTCGCCGACGGGGTACGTGACGGGGACGGACAACTTCAACGCCACTCGAACGTCATTTGGCAAGGCCTTCTTCACGGCGACGGGTGAGCTCGGTTTCCGCATGAACCAGTCGCTGTATCTGAACCTGTTCACCGATGTTGGCAACGTGTATGCGACCGCCCGACAGTTCGACCCGACGCGGCTGTTCCGCGGTTCCGGCATCGGCGTTTCGACGATCACTCCGCTCGGGCCACTCGGACTCGACTATGCGTACGGTTTCGACCGTCTCGACAAGTTCGGGCGCCCAGACCCGAAGTGGGTACTCCATTTCCGACTCGGACAACTGTTCTAAATTCTGGAGATCTTCATGAATCTGACTCGTCGCGCGACCAGGCTCGCGCTCGTTCTGTCCGCCGTTTCCGCGGTCCCGGCGTTGGCCCAGGGCGCCCCCGCGTCGGCCCAGCCAAAGATCGCGTACATCGACTCGAAGGTCGTGCTGTCGCGGGCGCCCGGTCGCCAGCAAGCCGAGGAAACCTTCAACAAGGAGATGGAAGCGTCGCGGGCGCAGGTGCAGAAGATGGGCGACTCGCTACAGACGATGATCGCCGATTACCAGAAAGCACAGGCGACGCTCGCGGCGAATGTGCGCGAGCAGCGTGAGGCGGCGATCCGGAAGAAGCAGGAAGACTATCAGAGCCGTGCCGGCGCACTCGATCAGCAGATGCAGCAGCGCCAGATGGAGCTCGTGAAGCCGATCATGGATCAGATTCGCAAGGTCCTGGACGACATCCGACAGGAAGACGGCTACGCGTTCATTCTGGATGCCGGTTCCGAGGCGGGGGTCATCGTCGCGGCGGATCGGAACCTCGACATTACGGAGAAGGTCATCGCTCGTCTCAAGCCGGTCACGGCGTCCGCCGGCAAGCCGGACAGTGCCAAGTCGCCGGCTGGTCCGCGTCCGGCACCTGCCGGAGTGACCCGACCGAAGCCGTAACGCCTCGTGGCTTCTTCGCTGGAGCACATGGAAACCAAAAGCGGTGAGGGTGTTCGCACTCTCACCGCTTCGGACATCGCGGGGCTCGTTGGCGGCACGCTCGCCGGTAACGAACGCGCGGAGGTTCGCGCGTTGGCGCCGCTCGATCGCGCCACGGAGTCGGACCTTAGCTTCCTCGCCAACGCGCGTTATGCGCCCCTGTACGAGCGCACGCGAGCCAGCACGGTGCTCGTCGCGCCGGAGTTCGCCGAGCTCGCGACGACGGCTTCGGCACGGATCGTCGTAGCGAAGCCGCACGAGGCCATGCTGACCGTCCTCCCGAAACTTTACCGCCCACCGACCCGCGAGCCCGGCGTCCATCCGACTGCTCGACTCGGCCGCGGCGTAACGTTAGGCAGCGACGTGACCATCGGGCCGTATGCCGTCGTCGGTGACGGCGCTGTCCTCGGCGACCGGTCGTGGATCGAGGCCCATGTGGTGGTTGGGGCGGGCGTTGTCGTTGGGGCGGACGTCCGGCTGTTTCCTTCCGTCACCGTCTACAGTGGCACCACGCTAGGTGCGCGCGTCATGGTGCACTCGGGCGCGCGACTGGGGAGCGACGGGTTCGGCTACGTATTTCGCAACGGGATTCACGACAAGATCCCGCACATCGGCCGGTGCATCATCGAGGATGACGTCGAGATCGGCGCCAACACGACGATCGATCGCGGCAGCTTTGATGACACCGTGATTGGTACCGGGACGAAGATCGATAACCTCGTCCAGGTCGCGCACAACGTGCGCATCGGGCGACTCTGTCTGATCATGGCGCAGGTTGGCATCGCCGGTTCGGTGCGGCTTGGCGACGGCGTCATCCTCGCCGGGCAGGTCGGGGTTTCAGGGCACCACACCATCGGCGATGGCGCGCGGCTCGCGGCGCAGGCGGGAGTTTTCGGCGACATTCCGGGCGGCGAGACGTGGTCAGGCTACCCGGCCCGTCCCCATCGCCAATCGCTGCGTGCGAGTGCGGCGCTCTTGCGGCTTTCGGAGATCATCAAAAAGCTCGAGAAACTCGTGGAACGCGAATGACCGCGACGCGTCGCACCATCGCGCGCCCAGTGACCCTGGAAGGCGTGGGGTTACATCTCGGCGTGCCGTGCCGGCTCACCTTCCGGCCCGCGCCGGCCGGACAGGGGATCAAGTTCGTTCGAACCGATCGGCCGGGCACACCGACCATTCCGGCCGTCGTGGAGCATGCGGTCCTGACGGAGCGCAGAACACAGCTGGGCACCGGCGAGGACGCCATTCACACGGTGGAGCACGTGCTCGCGGCGGTCGCGGGTGCGGAAGTCGACGACATCACGATCGAGCTCGATGGGCCGGAACCACCGATCATGGACGGGAGCGCAGTCGCGTTTCTCGAGGCGCTGGCGTCAGCCGGGACCAGTCCTCAACGTGGCCAGGCCGAGTATCTTACGCTGCGCTCGCCGATCCGTGTGGTCGATGGCGAGTCGATTTACGAGGCGCATCCGTCGGACACACTCGATCTGTTCGTGTCGATCGAGTTTCCGCACCCGTTGATCGGACGCCAGGAATGCCGATACGCCGTGACACCCGACGTGTTCGCGCGCGAGATCGCGCCGGCGCGAACGTTCGGGTTCGTTCGTGAGGTTGACGCGCTGCGATCACGAGGACTGATTCGCGGAGGATCGACGGAGAACGCGATCGTTCTCGACGACGCCGGCGTCGTCGAGAATACGCTGCGCTGGCCCGACGAGTTCGTTCGTCACAAGGCGCTGGACTGCGTTGGGGACCTTGCGTTGGCGGGGCGACGGGTCCGCGCGCGCGTCGTCGCACACAAACCGAGTCACCGAGGAACGATCTTGCTGGTTCGCGAACTCACCAAGCAGGCGGGAAAGGAGACCACCATGCTCGGCATCGAGGAGATCATGAAGGTCCTCCCGCATCGATATCCGTTCCTGCTCGTGGATCGGATACTCGAGATCGAGCACGGAAAACGGATCGTCGGACTGAAGAACGTGACGATCAACGAGCCGTTCTTTCAGGGACACTTTCCGGGTCACCCGATCATGCCAGGCGTTCTGATCATCGAAGCCATGGCGCAGGTTGGGGGAATGCTGCTCATGGGTTCGGTCGATGATCCGGAGACGAAAGTCGTCTACTTCATGTCGCTCGACAACGTGAAATGGCGCCGACCCGTGAAGCCGGGCGATCAGATTCGCTTCGAGTTGGAGGTCGTGCAGATTCGTGGCCGGATCTGTCGGATGAACGGGTTGGCGAAAGTGGACGGCGAGCTGGTGGCCGAAGCGGAGATGGCCGCCATGGTGCGCGACCGATGAGCGACCTGACAGGCGTGATGCCGGGGATCCATCCCACCGCGATCGTGTCGCCGCGAGCGGAGCTCGGCGACAACGTCACGATCGGGCCGTACGCGATTGTCGGCGAGGGCTGCACGCTCGGCGACGGCTGCACCCTCGAGGCGCGAGCCGTTCTCGAAAAAAACGTTAGGCTGGGCGCGAACGTGACGGTTGGCATCGGGACCGTGCTGGGAGGCGACCCGCAGGACCTCAAGTTCAAGGGCGAGCAGACGTGGGTCGAGATCGGTGACGGCACGCGCATTCGGGAGTACTCGACGATCAATCGCGGCACGGCGCAGTCGTTCAAGACCACGGTCGGGAAGGGCTCCTTTCTCATGTCCTACGTCCACCTCGCCCATGACTGTCACGTGGGTGACGGCGTGATCATCTCGAACGCGACACAGCTCGCCGGCCACGTGACCGTGGAGGACCGCGCCATCCTGTCAGGCCTCTCGGCGGTTCACCAGTTCGTGAAGATCGGTCGCCACAGCTTCGTTGGGGGCTGCTCGCGCGTCGCGAAGGACGTCCCGCCATTCATCAAGGCTGTGGGCAATCCGGTGAAGCTCTATGGGCTAAACAGCGTGGGACTCCAGCGGAGCGGGTTCTCCGACGAGGTCGTGCGAGAGCTCAAGCGAGCATACCGCCTGTTCTTCCGGTCGGAGCTCAACGTCTCGCAGGCGATGGAGCGCGCGCGTTCCGAGTTGCAGCCGCTTCCCGAGGTGGAGCACTTCCTGCAGTTCATCGAGGAAAGCCAGCGCGGGGTCGGGTTTTGAGTGCCCCGATCCGCATCGGCGTCATTGGCGCCGGAGCGTTAGGCTACCACCACGTCAGGCTTCTGCGCGCGGTCGACGGTGCCACGCTCGTCGGCTTCCACGACGCCCGCACCGACCGCGCGCAGCAGGTGGCGACGGAGCTCGGGGTGCGCGCGTTCGACTCCGTGGACTCGCTGGTCGACGCGTGTGACGCCCTGACGATTGCTGTCCCGACGCCCGCCCACCACGCCGTCGCGAAGACGGCGCTCGAGAACGGCCGCCATCTGCTCATCGAGAAACCGATCGCCGCATCGCTGGCCGAGGCGGATGACCTGCTCGCCATCGCGAAGCGGACCGGCGCGTTGGTCCAGACCGGTCACGTCGAGCGATTCAATCGAGCGGTGCGGGCAGCGCTCCCGTTCGTGGAGGCGCCGCGCTTCATCGACAGTGACCGGCTGGCGCCATTCAATCCCCGAGGCTCGGACGTCGCCGTCGTACTCGATCTCATGATTCACGACATCGACCTCGTGCTCACGCTCGTCGGAAGTCACGTCGCGGACGTAGCGGCGGTGGGTGTGCCGGTGCTGACGTCCTTCGTCGACATTGCGAATGCACGGCTCACGTTCGAGTCGGGCGTTGTGGCCAACATTACCTCGAGCCGCGTGTCGCGCGAGCGAATGCGGAAGGTTCGCATCTTCCAGCAGAGCGGGTACCTCTCGCTGGACCTCGCAGCGGGCGATGGCGAGTTCTATCGACTGCGCGGTGACCTCGACCTGGCGGCGCTCGCGAAAGGGCCGCTTGCGCTCGAAGCGTTCGTCGAGCGCATTCCGCTCCAAGCCCCGGACGGAGAGCCGCTGCGCCTCGAGTTCGAGAGCTTCGTCGCCGCGGTGCGCGGGGAGCAGTCGGTCGTCGTGTCCGGGGACGACGGCCGCGAGGCGTTGGCGGTTGCGCTGCGCATCGTGAAGGAGATCGAGCGAACGCTGCCGTCGCTCGCGGGCGTCGGCGGCCCGAGCGCCGGCGGAGGCGCAGCGGACGCAGGCACGGTTACGCGTGCGTGAGGTCCTGATCATCGCCGGGGAAGCGTCCGGCGATCTTCACGCGTCGGGACTTGCCACGGCGCTGCAGCGTATTCGTCCGGATCTCGCACTCGCCGGCGTTGGTGGTGCACGGATGGAGGCCGCGGGCGTCACGCTGCTCGAACGAGCGGACCGCATGGCCGTAATGGGCTTCGTCGAGGTGATTCGACAGGTGCCGCGCCATTACGCGCTGCTCTCGTCGCTCAAGCGGCGACTGCGATCCGGTGGCGTTGCGCTGCTGGTGGTGATCGACTACCCCGGCTTCAACATGAAGCTCGCGGCCGCCGCGGCGGCGGCAGGCGTGCCGGTCCTGTACTACATCACGCCTCAGGTATGGGCATGGGGCGCCGGACGACTTGCGGAACTGGCGCGAATCGTCACGCGCGCCGCGACGATTCTCCCGTTCGAGGAGTCGCTGCTTCGCTCTCACGGCATCAACGCGACGTTCGTGGGCCATCCGCTGCTCGATCGCATCGACGAGATGCCAGACCGCGCGGAGGCGCGTCGGTCCCTCGGGCTTGGGGAGGACGACACCGTGTTGGCGCTCTTTCCCGGCAGCCGCGCGCAAGAGATCGAGCGGCATCTCGATGCCTTCGTTCGCACCGCGCAAGTTCTCGAGCGAGCGCGGCCCGGGTTGCGCGTGATCGTCAGCGCGGCGCCGACGGTCACCATCGATCCCGCCCGCTGTCCGTACCCGCGCGTGCCGTCCGCGTCGTTCAGTGTCTTGCGCGCGGCTAACGCCGCGTTATGCAAGAGTGGAACGACGACGCTCGAGGCCGCGGTCGCCGGGTGCCCGCTCGCAGTCGCGTACAAGACGAGCCCGTGGACTTATGCCATCGCCAGGCGCGTGGTGAAGATTCCCCACATCGGCCTCGTGAACGTGGTCGCCGGGCGCGAGGTCGCGCGGGAGTTCGTCCAGAACGCGGTTGTCCCCGAGCACATCGCCGAGACGCTGATGCCACTCCTCATTCCAGGGGATCCGCGGCGAACTGCGATGCTCGGCGAACTGGCGGAGGTCCGATCGCGCCTCGGAACGCCCGGAGCCGCCGAGCGTGTTGCGACAATTGCGAGCGAGCTGGCTGCGTGAGCGAAGGTAAACGCAACTGGAAACTGGCGCTCACGGTCCGCTTCGGGAGCGCGATCATCCGCGCGCTCGCGCTCACCTGGCGATATCGCATAACGAATGCGGCGCCATGGCGTGAGCTTCGGCTGCGGCGCCAGCCGTTCATCTTCGCGTTCTGGCACGGCACAATGCTGCCCCTCGTTTGGACCCACCGCAACGAAGGTGTCCCGGTCGTGATCAGCGAGCATCGCGACGGCGAAATCATCGCGCGCATCGTCGAGAGGTTTGGGTTCAGGACGATTCGCGGCTCCTCATCACGTGGTGCCGCGCGAGCGCTGATCGCTATCGTTCGGGAGCTCGAGCGTGGCGGCGAGGTGGCTGTGACGCCGGACGGTCCGCGCGGTCCTGCGCGCCGGTTTGCGAGTGGCGCGCTCGTCGCCGCGCAGCGCGTGGGCGTGCCGATCGTGGGCGTCGGTGTGGCTGCCAGTAGTGCCTGGCGGCTCAAGAGTTGGGATCGATTCATGATTCCGAAGCCATTCAGTCGCGTGCAGATCGCGTACACGGTGCCTACGATCGTCGCGGCGTCGTCGGCGCGCGAAGCCGAAGGGCAAGCGCCGCGGTTCGAGTCGTTGCTGAACGATGCGCTCGCCGAAGCCCAACGTGCGTAACGGCGACTGGCTGGACACACTGTGGACGAGCGACGGCATTGGAGCACGCGTTGCCCGGGCGGCGCTCATGCCCGCCGAGCTGGCGTTCGGCATCATCACCACGGCGCGATCCTCGCTTTACTCGTCAGGCATTTTCCTCGTGCACGCACCGGCGATTCCTGCCTTGGGCATCGGCAATCTCACGGTGGGGGGCACGGGGAAAACGCCGATCGCCGCACACTTCGCCGGTCTGCTGAAGCGCGCCGGCGCGAAGCCGGCCATCATCCTGCGGGGCTATGGCGAGGACGAGCCACTCGTCCATCGCACCCTCAACCCCGACGTGCCCGTCCTCGTGTCGCCCGATCGAATTGCGGGTGCCGCCGACGCGAAGCGGGCCGGGTGCGATGTGGTCGTGCTCGACGACGCGTTTCAGCATCGCAGGGCCGGTCGCGCCGCCGACGTGGTGCTCGTGAGTGCGGATGGCTGGCGAGAACACCGACACCTTCTGCCGGCGGGTCCGTGGCGTGAGCGCCTAACCGCCGCGCGACGTGCGTCGATCGTGATAGTCACGCGCAAAGCCGTGTCGCTCGAGCGGGCAGACTTTGTCAGCGACGTGGTGCGTCAAGCGGTCGGAGTTCCGTGCGCCGTCGTGCACCTGAACGCCTCGGAGCTTCGCGAGGCGCACGGCTCGCTGACTGCGACCATCGATGCATTGCGCGGGGAGTCGGTGTTGGCAATTTCGGCCATTGGCGATCCGGCGGCATTCGAGGCGCAGTTGATGGCGCAGGGCGCAGCGGTCACACCGGCTCGATTCCGCGACCATCACCGGTTTACCGCCAGCGACGCCGAGTCGCTCGCGAAGAGGGCGAACAGGTATGACCGCGCCGCATGCACGTTGAAGGATGCGGTCAAGCTGGGTCCATTGTGGCCCGGTCCATCACCTCTGTGGTATGTTTCGCAACGCGTTGTCGTCGAGCGTGGCGATGACGCGGTCGATGGCGTTCTCGAGACTACGCTCCGCGCGCGGTCCGCATCAACTCAACCTGGACGGCCGGGCTTGCCCGGGCCACGTGATTGATTCCATGGCCACTGATCTCCGACTTCCCACTGACCGGATCGTTCGCCCCGACAAGGACCGCTTCCTGAACGAGGAAAATCCGTTCGAGGCGATGATGTCGCGGTTCGACCGGGCGGCGGATCTGCTCGATCTGGAACCCGGACTCTACAAGGTCCTCCGTCACCCGGAAAAGACGATCACCATCTCGATCCCCGTACTGCTGGACAACGGTGAGGTGGAGGTATACACGGGGCACCGTGTGCTGTACAACACGTCGCGTGGTCCGGCCAAGGGCGGAATTCGGTTCGACATGAACGTCTCGCTCGACGAGGTGAAGGCGCTTGCGGCCTGGATGACGTGGAAGTGCGCGGTGGTGAATCTGCCGTTCGGCGGGTCGAAGGGCGGCGTCGTGTGCGACCCGCTCAAGATGAGCGTCGGCGAGCTCGAACGTCTCACGCGCCGATATACCGCCGGGATCATCGCGACGCTCGGGCCGGACTCCGACGTCCCGGCGCCCGACGTGAACACGAACGAGCGCGTGATGGCGTGGGTGATGGATACGTACTCGATGCACGTGCGTCACACCGTGACGGCCGTGGTCACGGGCAAGCCGGTCGAGATGGGCGGATCGCTCGGTCGTCGCGAAGCGACGGGACGCGGGTGCATGATCGTCACGAAGGAAGCGCTCGGCCATCTCGGGATGAACGTGCGCGGTACCACCGTGGCGGTGCAGGGGTTCGGTAACGTGGGGTCCACCGCGTCGCATCTGCTGCATCGCGAGGGCTGCAAGATCGTCGCGATCAGCGATCGCACCGGGGCCGTCTACAACGCGAATGGCATCGACGTTGAGGACGCGATCGCCTACGTGAAGGAGCGACGCTCGCTGGACGGGTACAACAAGGGTGATCGCATAACGAACGACGAACTGCTGACACTCGACGTCGACGTGCTGCTGCCGGCTGCTCTCGAGAACGTCATCACGACGAAGAACGCGGGGAAGGTCCGCGCGAAGATCATCTGCGAGGGCGCGAATGGTCCGACGACTGCCGCCGCCGATGCGGTGCTCGAGGAGAAGGGCATTTTCGTCATTCCTGACATCCTCGCGAACGCAGGCGGCGTCACCGTCTCGTATTTCGAGTGGGTGCAGGACCGCGGCGGGTACTTCTGGACGGAGGACACCGTCAACGATCGCCTTCGCGACATCATGACGCGCAGCTTCAAGGACGTGCTGGACCTCTCACGCCAGCACAAGGTGAACATGCGTACCGCGGCGTACATGCTGTCGATCAGCCGGGTCGCTACCGTGCACCGGCTGCGCGGCATTTATGCCTGACTCCAGGTCACGGTGACGACCGTGTTCGTGTGGACCGTTCAACGAGTCGGTCATGCGGCTGATTGTCGCGGTGGTCGGGAAACCGAGGCACGAGTCTATCGCCGCCGCGATCCGGGACTACGAAGAGCGCGCGCGACGCTACTGGCCGCTCGACGTCATCGAAGTCAAGGATGAGCCGGCGCGGGCGACGCGTCCGGACGTGGTCCGGCGCCGCGAAGGGGAGCGACTTGCGGCGGCTATCGGACGCGCCCGTGTCATTGTCTGCGAGGTCGGCGGGCGCCGACTGTCGTCGGCGGAGTTCGCGGTCTGGGTACAGGGCCTTCGTGAGGCCGCCGTCGATGTGGCGTTCGTGATCGGCGGGGCTTTTGGTCTCGCCGATGCGCTCGCGCAGCGCGCGACGGCGAGCATATCGTTTTCCCCATGGACGCTGCCTCATGAGCTGGCACGGCTGGTCCTCGCCGAGCAGTTGTACCGAGCCGGGACGATCGTCCGCGGCGAACCGTACCACAAATGATGCCTAACGATTCGTGCGGGCAGGGCCGGTCCTGCGCATGATGGAGCCCATCGTCCGCACCGAACCACTCGGCGGGGCACCGTTGGCGCGCGCGGCGATCGATGGGCAGCGCGGGGAGTGGTATCCAGCGATCCCGAGCTCCGTTCAGGCGTGGAAGGTGCGGGCGGAGGCTGTCCGGGAGGGGAGCGGCCGTGAGTGGTTGGACGCCATTCGGCCGGCGCTTTCGGCGTCAGGCGCCGCCGGCACCCGGCTCGCGCGCGTCGCTGCCGGACGTGGCGTCGTGGTGACAACGGGGCAGCAGCCGGGACTCTTCGGCGGGCCGATCTACACCTGGTCGAAGGCGTTGAGCGCCCTGGCCCTGGCAGACGAGATCGAGGCAGCCACCGGCGTGCCCGCCGCGCCCATTTTCTGGGCCGCCAACGACGACGCGGATTTCGCCGAGGCATCCTGGACGGCGGTCGCCGTTGCCGGTGGCGCCGAGCGGCTCACCGTCGCCGCGGGGGCGCCGCTCGGCCGAATCATGGCCGACATGCCGTTAGGCGATGTCGCGCCGGCGTTCGCCGCGTTGCTCCGTGCGTGTGGGGCGACAGTAGATGGGCGGCCGATTGAAGTCGCCCGCGCCGCATATCGCGCGGGAGCGACGGTGGGCGGAGCGTACCTGACGCTCCTGCGTGATCTCTTCGAGCCGTTCGGCATCGCGGTCCTGGACGCGGCGCACGGCAGCATCGCGAACACCGCTCGCCCCTTCCTTCTCCGCGCGCTCGATCGCGCGAGCGTGCTGGCCGACGCGCTGCGCGAGCGCGACGAGGCGATTCGAGCGGCAGGGTTCACGCCGCAGGTCGCCGAAGTTCCCGGGCTGTCGCTCGTGTTCGAACGATCTCGCGATGGCGGCGAGAAGCGTCGCATTCCTCTGTCCGAGGCGGCAGCGATTGCCGCCCAGGGGGATTCGCCGCGACGCGGCCTCCTCTCGCCCAACGTGCTGCTCCGACCGGTCATCGAACGGGCGATTCTGCCGACGGTGGCGTACGTCGCGGGGCCCGGTGAAATATCCTATTTCGCCCAGGTGAGCGCTGTCGCTCCCGCACTCGGTCTCGACTCGCCGCTGGCCGTGCCGCGCTGGTCGACGACCATTCTCGAACCTCACATCGTCCGCATCCTCTCGAGTCTCGGCCTCGAAGAGGAAGAACTGGCGAACCCGCATCGTGCGGAGGGACGCCTCGCCAGGAAAGCGATCTCGCCAGCGCTCACCCGCGCGCTGGGCGATCTGCGCCAGGAGGTTGGCCGGCAGTCCGGTGCTGTGTCGAAGGCTCTCGAAGAAAGTGACCTGCCGCTCCCGACCCAAGTCATCGCTGGGGCGCAGCGCGCCATCGACCACCGTCTCGAACGTCTCGAGCGACGCATCGTGGCCGCCGCCAAGCGTCGGGAAACCGAGACGATGACACAGATCGCGACGGCACGCGGCGCACTGTTCCCGTTAGGCACCCGGCAGGAGCGTGCACTCAACATGCTGCCGTTCATCGCTCGTCATGGCACCGTCATCACCGACCGCATGATCACCGGAGCACGCGCCCATGCGCGCACGCTCGTCGGGCGTGACGAAAGTCCGTCGACGCCGCATGTCACGCGGCGCACGTCGGGCGGCGAAAACGACGTGAGCGCTCCTCGCGTCGAGTCGGCTCGGTCCGCAGACGCTTGACGGCCGATTCGGGGCCGGCCCCGACGTCGGCTCGCCCGGGACACTCGCGCCACGCGGCACTCGTGTTCGCGGGCATCCTGCTCAGCCGAGTCGTCGGACTCGTGCGCGAGCGAGTGTTCGGATTCTACTTCGGCGTGACCGACGAAGCCGACGCATTTCGTGCGGCGTTCCGCATCCCGAACCTCCTCCAGAACCTGTTTGGCGAGGGCGTACTGTCCGCGTCGTTCATTCCGGTCTACGCATCGCTCATTGCGGACGATGATCACGAAGAGGCCACGCGGGTGGCCGGCGCGGTCTTCTCGATCCTGGCGGTCGTCGTGTCGGGATTCGTGTTGGTTGGTGTGCTCGCAGCGCCCATCCTGGTCGACCTCATTGCCGCCGGCTTCCCGGATTCGAAGCGCGATCTCACGGTGACGCTCGTGCGCGTGCTGTTCCCCGGCGCCGGGCTCCTCGTGATGTCCGCGTGGTGCCTCGGCATCCTGAACAGTCACAAGAAGTTCTTCCTCTCCTACGCAGCGCCGGTTGTCTGGAACGTGGCGATGATCGCAACGCTTGTCTGGTTCGGACGGCGCGCGACGTTGCCTCAGTTGGCCGTGTGGCTCGCATGGGGATCCGTCGCGGGAAGCGCGCTGCAAATGCTGGTGCAGGTACCCGTCGTGCTTCGGGTGCTCGGTCGCCTTCGCCTCGCGCTGAGACGGAGATCGGCGCACGTTCGCGAGATCGTTCGGAACTTCGGCCCCGTATTTGTCGGCCGCGGCGTCGTGCAGATCAGCGCATACGTCGACGCATGGATCGCGTCATTTCTGATCGCGGGTTCCGTCGCGGCATTGACGTACGCCCAGAACCTGTCCGTGCTTCCCGTCAGCCTGTTCGGTATGTCGGTTTCGGCGGCCGAGCTTCCCGCCATGTCCAGCCTTCGTGGCGATGAGGACGCGATCGCGACCGCCATGAGACAGCGGCTTGACGCCGGAATGCAGCGCATCGCCTTTTGGATCGTGCCTTCGGCGATGGCGTTTCTCGCCATCGGCGACGTCGTTGCCGGCGTGATCTATCAGAACGGCAAGTTCAACCGGGACGTCGCCGTCTGGGTGTGGGGCATCCTCGCGGGCTCTGCGGTCGGGCTGCTTGCGACGACACTCGGCCGATTGTACGCGTCGTCGCTGTACGCGCTTCGCGATACGAAAACGCCGTTTCGATTCGCGGTCGTTCGGGTCGCGCTCACCATCGTGCTCGGCTACCTGTTCGCACTTCCGTTGCGTGCCGCACTGCAGCTCCCGCCGACGTGGGGCGCTGCGGGACTCACGATCTCCGCGGGGATTGCGGGGTGGGTCGAGTTCGCGCTGCTCCGCCGCGCGGTGAATCGACGCGTTGGGAAGACCGGCATACCTGCGCGGCGTCTCGCGACGCTCTGGGGATCGGCTGCGCTCGCGGCAGGCGTCGCGCTCGGTCTTCACGCACTGATGCCGAGCTCGCGCCCGCTGTTGGCCGGCGCCCTCGTCATTGCGGCGTACGGCGCAACCTACTTCGCGAGCACATCGATCGCGGGCGTCGAGGACGCGTCGGCAATCAGTCGGCGACTGGGATTGCGATCTCGGTCTCGTGGCAACACCCCTCGCTGAGCGCCCTCCACGATCATGTGAGCCGCGTCTAGTTTTCGTTTCATGCTGGTCGCCGCCGACACCATTGCCTCGAAGCTGCCGCATCTTCCAGAGTCGCCAGGCGTGTACCTGTGGAAGGATGCGGATGGTGTGGTGCTGTACGTCGGGAAAGCGAAACGGCTGCGCTCGCGCGTGCGAAGCTACCTGGGCAGCGATCATCTCGAGAGCGTGAAAACACGGGCGCTCATGCGCCAGGCAGCGGACGTCGACACCATCGTCGTTCCCACCGAGGCGCACGCGCTGATTCTGGAAGCGAACCTGATCAAGGAGTACAGGCCGCGCTTCAACATCGCGCTCCGCGACGACAAGTCGTACCCGTACATCAAGGTCACGGTACAGGAGCCGTTTCCGCGCGTGTTCGTGACACGCCGTCTCATCGACGACGGCGCGAAATATTTCGGGCCGTACACGGACGTTGGGCAGATGCGTCGTGCGCTGAACGTGGTGAAGCGCATTTTCACCGTGCGGTCGTGCAACTACGACATGCCGCGCGAGATGCCCGAGCGAGCGTGTCTCGACTATCACATCGGGCGATGCAAAGCGCCGTGTATCCTGGCACAGTCACAGGACGACTATCGCCAGATGATCGACGAGGTGCTGCTGTTTCTCGATGGCCGCACCGACGAGGTGATTCGCCGCGTGCGCGATCGCATGGAGATCGCGGCAACGAGCCTCGACTTCGAGAGCGCGGCGGAGCTGCGCGATGCACTGCGGCATCTCGAGCGGATGGAAGAGCCTACCATCGTGCTCGAGGTGGAAGGCGGCGATCGAGACGTTGTCGGGTACGCGCGTGACGGCGACGACGCGTGTGTCACGATCCTGCGCATCCGCCGCGGGAAGCTGCTCGCGCGCGACCATCGCTTCGTCGAGAACATCGATGGGGAGGATGACGCGGCGGTGCTGTCGGCCTACCTCGCGCGAACGTACGTGCCGTCGGACGAGCGGGCCGCGGAGCTGCTCGTCCCGTTCGACTTCGAGGATCGCGAGGCGGTCGAATCGTCGATGACGGGGACGCGCGTCATCGCTCCACAGCGTGGGCCGCGACGCGAGCTCGTCGACCTCGCGCAACAGAACGCGCGGCATCTCCTGGAGGAGCTCAAGCTCTCGACGCTGGAGAGCGAAGAGCGCGCGACGAGCCCCGTGTACGAGCTCGGGCGTGAGCTGGGCTTTCAGCGGCTTCCGAGGTCCCTCGTCTGCTTCGATATCTCTACCGCCCAGGGCACGGATACGGTCGGTTCCTGCGTCTGGTTCGAGAACGGTCGCCCTCGCCGGGGTGAATATCGCAAGTTCAAAGTGAAGTCGGTCGTCGGCACTGATGACTTCGCGTCGATGCGAGAGGTTGTCGGTCGCTACTTCCGCCGGCGCGTCGATGAGAAGAAGCCGTTACCGGATCTCGTCGTCATCGACGGCGGGAAAGGCCAGCTCGCTGCCGCGTCCGATGCCCTGCGCGAGCTGGGGCTCGATTCGCTTCAGCTGATCAGCCTCGCGAAGCGTGAGGAAGAGATCTACGTACTCGGCCGCGCGGACCCGATCCGGCTCTCGCGCCGGTCTCCGGGTCTGCGCATGTTGCAGCAAGCTCGCGACGAAGCCCATCGGTTCGCCGTGACGTACAACCGAAAGCGCAGATCGCTGCGAACCGTCACGTCGGAGCTGCTGAGCATTCCCGGAATCGGGCCGTCGAAGCGGCGTCTCCTCCTCCAGTCGTTCGGGAGCGTTCAGGGAGTCCGTGACGCGACGGTCGAGGCGATCGCCGCGCTCCCCGGGTTCAGCGCCGCCAGCGCGCAGCGCCTGCTGGACGTCCTGGCGGCGCGGGCGGAAGGTCGTCCGGCCGGTGTTGCGCCGGCCGCCCCGCCACCCGAGACGAGCGAACCCGTGGAACCTAACGAGTCCTCCGGCGTCACTTCGACGCCTGACGGGCCGAGTGCGCCCGACACACCACCTCTACCTGCCGCTGCTCCGATCCCTCCTGCCCCTGGAACACCGTGACGACCTGGACGCTTCGCTGCTCCGTATGCAACCACGAGGAACCGAGTGCCGCTCGCGTCGGCACCTGCCCGAAGTGCGGTCAACCGTTTCTTGCCGACATTACGTCGACGCCCAGCCGATCGTCCCTCCGACCGCGATGGGACATGTGGCGGTACGCGGACGCGCTGCCGTTGGAGGACAAGGAAGCGCCTGTGTCGCTCGGAGAAGGGTTTACGCCCCTCATCGAGTTACCCCAGCTCGCGGCCGAAATCGGCGTTAGGCGTCTGTGCGTGAAGGACGAGGCGGTCAATCCAACCGCGTCGTTCAAGGCTCGAGGCCTCAGTGCCGCGGTGACTCGCGCCCGAGGGCACCGCGTCCCTGGGCTCGTCGTGCCGACGGCGGGAAACGCTGGTGCGGCCCTCGCCGCGTACGGCGCGGCGGCAAACCTGCCGGTACGAGTCTACGCTCCCGCCACGACGCCGCAGCCGATCCTCGACACGATCCGCGCCGTGGGGGCCGACCTGCAGCTCGTGAATGGGCACATTGGCGACGCGGGCAAGGCCGCCAATGCGTTCGCCGCGTCGGACGGCTACTTCAACGTCGCGACGCTTCGAGAACCCTATCGCGCAGAAGGGAACAAGACCCTCGGCTACGAGCTGGCCGAGCAGCTCGAATGGAGGCTCCCCGACGTCATCGTCTACCCGACGGGCGGCGGAGAGGGCGTGATCGGCATGTGGAAAGCGTTTGGCGAAATGGTGCGCTGGGGTTGGATCGAGAAAGGAACGCGACTCCCACGTATCGTCGTCGCGCAGGCCGATGGCTGCGCGCCTCTCGTTCGAGCGTTTCGAGCGGGTGCGGAATCGGCAACTGCGTGGGAGAACCCGACCACCCACGCCGCGGGACTTCGAGTGCCGGGGCCGTTGGGCGACCGTCTCGTGCTTCGTGCCCTGCGGGAGAGTGGAGGTATTGCCGGGAGTGCCAGTGAGGACGCGATCCGCGAGGACACGAGACGCCTGGCCGAGTCGAGCGGGATCGACGCCGCGCCGGAAGGGGGCTGCGCGCTCGCCGTCACGCGCGCCCTCGTCCGAGCCGGACAGTTGGAGCCCGACGCCGAGGTTGTGATCTACAACACAGGTAGCGGCGCGTCTTACCGCTGAGGTACTTCGGTCAGGAAAGCGTGCAGTCCCAATAGGAAAGCCTGGCATCGCACGCTTGCGGCCGGATATTTTTTTTGGCTGTGCCGATAGCCATTCTCGATCCGTTCAGCGGCATCTCCGGGGATATGACCCTGGGCGCGCTGGTCGATCTCGGGTTGAGCGCGGAGTGGCTGATGTCGCTTCCGCAGCGACTCGGGCTCGATGGCGTGACGGCGCACGTCAGCGACGTGCGCCGCGCGGGTATTGCGTGCAAGAAGGTGGACTTCGAGATCCCGCCGCAGCCGCACGGTCGTCACCTGAGCCAGATTCGACGAATCATCGACGCGTCCGGCGCCCCCGAGCCCGTGCGAGAGCGCGCCCACGCCGCGTTCACGGCACTGACCGCAGCGGAGGCGGCGATCCATGGTACCACGATGGAGCGGGTCCACCTGCACGAAGTCGGATCCGTTGACGCGATTCTCGATATCCTGGGCTCCATCTGGGGTTTTCACGAGCTCGCGATTTCCCGGGTGTATTGCGGGACCCTGGTGGTCGGGGATGGCTCCGTAAAGGCCGCTCACGGTGTCTTGCCTGTGCCCGCCCCGGCAACGCTCAAGCTGTTGGAAGGATTCCCGGTGCGGCGCGGCCCCGATGGCGCCGGAGAGCTCGTAACGCCAACCGGTGCGGCGCTCGTGCGCGTGCTCTCGTCAGGCCACACGCCTGACGAGTACACGCCGGTCAAGTCGGGCTTCGGCGCGGGCACGAAGGATCCGGCCGACAGGCCTAACGCCCTGCGAATCATTCTCGCGGACGAGGCCGCGCCCGTTCGGACGGGCTCCAGTGGCGAGGAAACGCTCGCCATGCTCGCGACGGACATCGACGACATGACGCCCGAGCACGTGGCAGCCGCCGCGGATGCCTTACGCGAGGCCGGCGCCCTGGATGTGACGTGCGTCACGGTCGCAATGAAGAAGGGTCGTGTCGGCACGCGCATCGAGGTACTATGCCGAGAGTCCGACGCCGGACGCCTGGAGTCGATGCTGTTCGCCCGTACCACCACGATCGGGATTCGGCGGAGTCGCGTCGTTCGGCGCGCGCTCGCACGCGACATGCGAACGGTCGAGGTGCTCGGTCACGAAGTGCGCGTGAAAGTTTCCGCGCTGCCTGACGGGCGCACTCGCGCCAAGCCGGAATACGAGGACGTACGCTCGGTCGCAGAGGCGACTGGTCGTTCGCTGCAGGATGTCACCACACTTGCCCGTGCTGCCTCGGAACGAGGGTAGTCGGGGAAGGGTAGGATCACAGAATGCGCGACGCTCCACGCGTCTCGCTCTACCCAGGAGAAGGACATGATGGTTCGACAGACGTTCATGGTCGCGGCACTCGCGATCGGCGCGCTCCCCGGCATCTCCCGCGCACAGGCACCGGCGAAATGCGAGATCGATGATGGCAAGCCGGGTCAGGTCAAGGACGCGCGCAACGCGCTCGTCACGGCGGGGTTGCTCGGCAAGCCTGACGACAAGAAGAAGCAGATCACGAAGGCGATCGGCCTGCTCACGACTCCGCAGGCCGCCTCAAACGCCGTCGGTCGCAACTGGCTGCTAGGGCGTGCGCTCGTCACGCTCGCGGCAATGCCTGACCAGCCGAGCATCGCGACGAAGGCATCGCTGGGCTACACGGGTGCTCCGGCGGACAACATCGATCTCGTGCTCGCCGCGGACTCCGCGTTCGACGTCGTCGAGCAAGCGATGCCGCAGTGCGCGAACGACACGGAGGAGTATCGGCGCGTTCCGTACGTTGGGCTCGTGAATCAGGCCGTGAACCTCTACAACGCGAAGCAGATCGACTCGGCGGTGGCACTCGCCGAGCGCGCGCTGATCATCTATCCCAAGTCGCCTGTGGCGTACAACGTCATCGGCAACGCGCGTCAGAGCAAGAACGATGTTCCCGGCGCTGTGGACGCGTTCCAGAAGATGGTCGCCGCGATTGGCAGCGACACCGCATACGCGGAAGAGAAGAAGCAGGCGATGCTCAACATCCCACAGCTTCTCGCCGCGGAAGCCGACGCCAGCGAGGCACCGAAGAAGCAGGAGTACGCGAAGCAGGCTGCCGAGGCTTACCAGGCGTACCTCAAGGAATATCCGAACGACGCGGGCGCTCAGTCCGGGCTCGCACGCGTGCAGCTACTGTCGGGCGATAGCGCCAGCGCGAACAAGATCTACGCCGAGATGCTCGCCTCGCCTGACAAGTACACGGACATGCAGCTGCTCGAGGCTGGGGTGAACGCCGCGCGTGCCGATCGCGCCAAGGACGCCGCGCAATTGTTCGAGGCGGGCCTCAAGAAGAATCCTTACTACCGCGACGGTCTCTTCAACGTCGCGGTCACCTATCTCAGCTCGGACCAGCTGGACAAGATGCCGCCTGTTCTCGAGCGCCTGGTGAGCGTCGATCCGAACAATCCGGACAATTACCGAGTGTGGGTGAACTACTACCAGGACAAGGTCAAGGCCGAGAAGAATCCCGCGGCGAAGAAGCAGCTCAACGACTCGGTGCTCAAGTACTACAAGCTGTTCAGCGAACCGACCGTCAAGGTCGCGTTCAACCTGTTCAGCCGCGAAGCGGCGAAAGCCACGTTGGGAGGGACGATCGAAAACGTTTCGGCCGAAGCGAAGACATACACGCTCAAGGTCGAGTTCCTCGACACGAACGGGAGCACGGTGGCGACGCAGGAAGCCACAGTGGGCCCGGTCGAGCCGAAGGCCTCGAAGCCATTCCGCATCACCGCGGAGAAGCCGGGCATTGCGGCGTTCAAGTACGCGCCGCTCGACAAGTAGTCCCAATCCGTCGTCGTCGTCGAG
>DASUGD010000300.1:0-7584 GCA_036274195.1 Gemmatimonadaceae bacterium
GCGCGCGTTGCCGAACAGGAGACTCGCGTTCGCTTCAACGGAACCGCTCCAGCCAACGTGCTCCTGCCCGCGCGCTACCACCGGCGCGATGGCGGCAGTGACCGCGATGAGTACCCTAACGATTGCCGACCACGTCGAACCCATTGCTCCCGTCTCCAGACATCGAGTCCCTGCCAAATCGAAGCGGACCGGAATGTAACCGGGCGGGACGGGAAGGTGGTTGGCGAGCGCGCCGCGGCGGGTTCGCGACGGGTGAGCGACCGGGACGCCGTGCGACGTCCCGGTCGGCCCACGTCTACTCCATCGCCGTCGTCACCGACGTGCCACTGCGCTTCCAGCGCTGATACCAGCTCATCATGTAGAGCTGCGTGCGGATGAAGTTCGACGGCTTCGAGCTCGTGCCGTGGTACTCGCCCTCGAACCGGATGAGAGCCGATGGGATCCCACGCATCTTGAGCGCCGCGTAATACTCCTCGCTCTGCGGCATTGGCGTCCGCATGTCGAGGACGCCGGTCATGACGACCGTCGGCGTGGTCACGTTGCCCACGTACATGAGCGGCGACTGTTTGAGCCACTGCTCCGGCTTCTCCCAGAACGGCGCGTCGAAGAAGTTGTACGTGAAGAACGGGATGTCCGTCTGGCCGGCGAAGCTGAGCCAGTCGATCACCGGGCATCGCACCGCCGCGCCCGCGAAGCGGTTCGTGTGGCCGATTACCCAGCTCGAGAGCACGCCACCGCCCGAGCACCCGCCCACGTACATGCGCGTCGTGTCGACGTAGCCCTTGGCGACGATCGCGTTCACGCCCGCCATGAGGTCGTCGTAGTCCACACTCGGGTACGCGTGCATGATCGCGTTGCCGAACACGCTGCCGTAGCCGGTCGAGCCGCGCGGGTTCGTGTACAGCACGACGTAGTCGTTCGCCGCGAAGTTCTGGAACTGGTAGCTGAAGCCCACGCCGTATGCGCCGTGCGGGCCGCCGTGGATCTCCATGAGGAGCGGATACTTCTTCGACGGGTCGAAGTTCGGCGGCTTGACGACCCAGCCGTCCACCGTCGTGTTCCCGGTCGACGTGTACCGCACGCGCTCCACCGCGCCGAGCTTCACGCGCGCGAGCACGTCGTCGTTGACGTGGGTGAGCTGCGTGATCTCGGCCGGACCCGTCCGTGCCAGCGTGATGCGGACGACGTCAGGCGGCGTCTGGTAGCTGCTCCGGACCGCCGTCGCCTTTCCGCTCTTCGACAGGGAGAACCCGTTGAGCTGGTGCGTTCCCGTGGTGACGACCCGCGGCGTGCCGGCGTTAGGCGCGAAGTACAGGTTCGACGTCCCGCTGTCGGCGGCGACGAAATACACGCCGCTGCCGTCGGGCGCCCACGTAATGTCGCCGACGTCGCGATCGAGGTCGCCCGACCATTTCTTCGCCCCACTGCCGTCCGCGTTCATGATGTAGAGCTCGGCCGTGTGGTAGCTGTCCTTGACCTGCGAGTAGCCGTTGTAGGCGATGCGCTTGCCGTCAGGCGACACCGCCGGCGACGACCACAGCCCGTCGCCAGACGTGAGCCGCTTCATGCTCCCTGTCGCGACGTCGATCGAGTACACGTTCGCGTTGCGGTAGTTCATGTCGCCGGTGCTGTCCGCGAGCCCGTCGGTGATGATCGTCTTGCCGTCGGGCATCCAGTCCCAGCCGACCGCGCCATCGAGTGCGTCGAACCGTGCGCCCAGGTTGAAGTCGCCTTGCGAGATCTGGCGCGGCGTACCGCCGTCGGCGGGAACGACGAAGAGGTGGCGGAATCCGGGATCCATGTAGCCGCGCCGGTCCTGCCGGAAGTGCATCGACTGAACGATGCGCGGGTTGGCGGTCCACTTCGCGTTCTTCGGCGCCTCGGGCATGTCGATCTTCCAGGCCACGTTCTTCGGAACGACGGAGCTGAAGCCGATCGACTTGCCGTCGGGCGCCCAGCGGATGTCCGCCGGCGGGGCGCTGAGCGTCGTGACCTGCGTGGTGGCGCCTTCGGCGTCCATCCATCGAACGAAGATCTGTGTCCCTGACGGCTTGCCTTCGGCGAGGTACGCGATGCGCGTCCCGTCGGGCGACCACACCGCGCCGCCACCGGTCGTGAGGAAGCGGTTCTTCGAGCCGTCGGCGTTCATGATCCAGAGCGACGACTCGAACTTGTCCTCGAGCTTGTTCACCCAGCGTCGGGTGTAGACGATCTGCGACCCGTCCGGCGAGACACGTGGTTCGGCGACCTGTTCGAAGTCGAGGTACTTGTCGACGGTGAGGAGGGTGTCGGCTTTTTTCTCCTGGGCACCGAGTGTTGCTGTGGCGACCGCGAGGAGGGCGACGGAGAAACATAGGCGGGGCATTTCCAGGCTCCGGCAAGGGGTGCGATGACGGAGATCATACTGGCCATTCACGGCGGTGTCCAACGGCGAAACGGCGCAACGGCGAAGGGCGCTGAATTCCGAAGGGCGCTGAATTCCGAAGAGCGCGGAATCCCGAACTGCGCGAAATCCCGAAGAGCGGAACGGCCACGGGCGACAACGGCGCGCGCTCTCCTCGCCCTTAGGTGTTCCGCCCGTTGGGATTCGGCGCTCTTCGGAATTCAGCGCCCTTCGGGATTTCGCGCCCTTCGGGATTTCGCGCCGTCAGGCCCCGCGCCGTTAGGGCCTGCGCCGTTAGGAGTGCGGCCTGGATTCTTGCAACCCGTATCTCATCGCGTCAGCTTGAGCGTTCCGAGATTTTCGGCCCTTCCTTCCTTCTCGCCCATGCGGACACGCCTTGCCGCGCTCGCGCTCACGTCGTGCATCGTCGTCGTTCCCGCCAGCGCCCAGAAAGCCGACAGCACCCCCCACATTGCCATCCGCGCCGGTCGCCTGATCGACGGCCGCGGTGGTCCGCCAATCACGAACGCGGTCATCCTCATCGACGGCGACCGCATCACCGCGGTCGGACAGCGCCTAACGATTCCCGCGAACGCGCGGGTGATCGACCTGAGCCGGTCGACGGTGCTGCCCGGACTCATCGACTGCCACACGCACGTCACATCGCCGCCGATGGACTACTACGAGGAAATCTTCCGGCGCAGTCCGATCGACGAGGCCGTGACCGCACACATCTACGCGAAGCGCACGCTCGATGCAGGCTTCACCACGATCCGCGATGTCGGCTCCGGCGAATTCATCGACGTCGCGCTGAGGAACGCGATCGATCGCGGCGACATCCCGGGCCCGCGCATCCAGGCAGCGACGCTCGCGGTCGGGTCCACCGGCGGCCACAACGACCTGAGCGGCTTCTCCCCCTACCTCAAGTTCGGCACGTTCTCCGGCGTCGCGGACGGCGTGGACGAGATCCGCAAGCTCGTCCGGTTCGAGATCAAGAACGGGGCCGACGTCATCAAGATGATCGCCTCGGCCGGTGTGCTCTCGGAGGAGGAGGCCGTCGGCGCCCCGCAGTACTCGCAGGAGGAGATGAACGCCGTGGTCGACGAGGCGGCGATGTGGGGCCGCAAGGTCGCCGCCCACGCGCACGGCGCCGAGGCGATCAAGCGCGCGATCAAGGCGGGCGTGGCGTCGGTGGAGCACGCGAGCCTCATCGACGACGACGGCATCGCCCTCGCCAAAGCGCACGGCACGTACCTCGTGATGGACGTCTACAACGACGACTACATCATGAGCGAGTACAAGCGGCTCGGGTACCCGCAGAAGATTCTCGACAAGGAAGCGACGGTCGGGCGCACTCAGCGGGAGAACTTCCGCAAGGCGGCGCAGGCGGGCGCGAAGCTCGCGTTCGGCACCGACGCGGGCGTGTATCCGCACGGGTGGAACGGCAAGCAGTTCGCGAAGATGGTCGAGTGGGGCCTGACGCCAATGCAGGCGATTCAGACCGCGACGGTGAATGCGGCCGACTTGTTAGGTTGGTCGGATCGCGTCGGCTCGGTGCAGCCGGGGCGCTTCGCCGATATCGTCGCGGTCGCCGGTGATCCGCTCACGGACATTCACGAGCTCGAGCGAGTGACATTCGTGATGAAGGGCGGGGTGGTCTACACACAGAAGTGAGCGCCATGGACACGGAATCTCATCACGACTGGAAGCATCACGGCGTGCGCGTCGTGCACGCCAACGAGCTGGACACCAACACGCCGCAGACGATGGGGATGACACGCGCGGCGGCCATCACCTACGCGCGCACCGGCGCGCAGAAGATCTGGGCGGGGACGGTCACGATCAAACCCGACGCGAAAACCGGCGCGCACCACCACGGTGCCCTCGAGAGCGTGATATACGTGCTGCGCGGCCGCGCGCGAATGCGCTGGGGCGACCACCTCGAGTATGTCGCCGAGGCCGGCCCGGGGGACTTCATCTACGTGCCGCCGTACGTGCCGCACCAGGAGATCAACGCCGCACCCGACGAGCCGCTCGAGTGCGTGCTGGTGCGGAGCGATCAGGAAGCGGTCGTGGTCAACCTCGACATCCCCGCCGTCGAGGAACCGGAGACGGTGTACTGGGTGGATCCGATCCACAAGGAGCCGACGGAAGGGACTGGGGACTAGGGACTGGGGACTCGGCCGGGACGCCAATAGCGCCGAGGAGACCTCCTCGAGCAGAGAGGCTTGGGTAGCCGAGTCCCCAGTCCCCAGTCCCTCAGTCCCCAGTCACCACCCTAACGAGCGTGAACGAGAAGGTGGACCCGTGGCCGACCTCACTCTCCACGGTGAGGTCACCACCCATGAGCCGCGCCAGCCGCCGGCTGATCGCCAGGCCCAGCCCCGCTCCCTCCGCTCGCCGCGTTAGGCCCGTGTCCAGCTGCACGAACGGCTCGAAGATCCGGTTCAGCGACTCCGCCGGAATCCCCGGACCAGAATCGGACACGCGAAGCGTCACCGACTCGTCACCCGTTTCGCAGCCCACGTCGATCCGCCCGCCCGGCGGCGTGAACTTCACCGCATTCGACAACAGGTTCACCAGCACCTGACTCGCTTTGTCGCGCTCACCGAGGACGCTCAGCCCGCGCGGCGCCGTCTCCACCGACAACGTGATCCCCTTGGCCTCCGCCTGCGGCCGTGTCAACGTGCTCGCATCCTCGAACAGCTGCGCGACCTGCAGCGTCGCGAGCTCCGTCTCGAGACCGTTCGCCTCCGACCGCTCGAGATTCAGCACGTTGTTCACGAGCGACAACAGGTGTTGGCCGCTGCGGCGAATCCGCGCCATCGCCTCCCGTTGGCCATCCGACACGGGACCGTGGACGCCCATCTCCACCAGCTCGCTGTAGCCGAGGATCGCGTTGAGCGGTGTCCGCAGCTCGTGGCTCATGACGGCGAGAAATTGCCCTTTGGCTCGGCTCGCCGCTTCGGCGTCGCAGCGCGCGACCTCGCTCTGGCGATAAAGGCGGGCATTGTCCACGGCCACCGCCGCCCGCTGCGCGACCTCGCCGGCCAGCGACACGTCCGATGCGTCGTAGCGTCGCCCCGACATCGACGTGGCGAACGTCATGAGGCCTAACGTGTGCCCACGCGCCGAGAGCGGCGCCAGGATGGCCGACACCGGATGCAGCTCGCGCACGACCGTCAGATGCTCCGGGTTTCTCGCCAGGCGCCGCGTCCATTCGTCGTCGATCTCCGCGACGAGCGTCGGCTCGCGTTTCTCGAGCGCCTCACGCGACGGGTGGTCGTCGTGGCTCGCGCTGGGGTAGAAGCGAGCCGTCTGCTGGAGCAGCGTTGCCTTCGCCGGATCCCGGTGCGCGTAGCCCACTCGCTGAATTGCCCCCGCCTCGTCGAGCAGGTCGATCATGACGAAGTCGGCGAACGACGGCACCGCGAGCTGCGCCACCCGCTGCAGCGTCACCTCGTAGTCGAGCGACGCGAGCGCGGCGCTGGCATCCGCGAGGAACTTGAGCCGCCGGCCCGCCTCCTCGGCCAACGCTCGCGCGACACCTTCGGCGTCGTACAACACGGCGCGCCGCAGCGCCTGGGCACATTGCCGCGCGACTGCCAGAAGGAGTTCGCGGTCCTCCGGCGTGACCGGAATCCGATCGTGGAAGCTCAGGCCTAACGCCCCGAAGCTGCGGCCTTCCGCTACCAGCGGAACCGAGATCGACACCGGATAGGTCACGGGCCGGCCCTCGCCCAAGCCGGGGTACAGGCGCTCGCGGTCGCCTGCCGTCTCCAGGACGACGAGCTCCCCCGAGCGTACCGCGTCGGCAATGGGAACGTCGGCATCCACCGGGAACCGTCGCCATCGCTCGATAGTCGCGCGGTCGTATCCGCGTGCTTCCACGACATCGAGCGTCGTCCCCGTCGGATCAGCGAGGACGAGCAACCCGGCGTCCGCGCCGACCGCGGCGATTCCCTCACGCACCGACGCCGTCACGACGTCGTTAGGCGTCAGCGCCGACGCCAGCGCCGCGCTCAGCGCCTGAAGCCGGGCCGTCCGGCTGGCGGCACGCTCCGCGGCATCCTGCGCGCGCTTCGCTTCGGCGACGAGTCGCGCGTTCTCCACCGCCAGCGACGCGCGCCGCCCGATCTCCTCGGCAACGAGCAGATCGTCAGCCGTGAACGGCCGGCGGCCCGACCCGAACGCCGCGACGCCAAACACTCCCTGATGGGTCTGCAGCGGCACCACCATCGCGGAGCGCATCCCCATTGCCCGGCCGAGACGCTCGTGCTCCGCGTCGCGGGTGATCGCGCCGAGGAACGCGTCGTCGATCTGCTCGTAAAGTTGCGGCCGCCGCGTCGCCACTGCCTCACGACCGAGCGTGGGACGCGCCGGATCCGGCGGATACCGATCGGCAAGCTCGCGCATGACGGCGAGCTTCGCCGGCTCCGCGTGCGCCATGGCGGCTCGACGTACCGTGCCGTTCACGTCCACGACATCGACGATCGCCCAGTCCGCGAGATCGGTTACAGCCGCATCGGCGAGCTGCTGCAGCGCAACGTTCTCATCGGTCGTGACGAGCAGCTCGGCGCCGAGCCTCGCGAGCAGCCGTTGCCGCCCTTCGGCGCGTTTCTGGTCGGTGATGTCGAGGGCCGTCCCGATGAGCTGCATCGCTCGGCGCCCGTCGCCTTCGGCGGAGAAGTGCATTCGCGCGAGCGCGAGGATCCAACGCTCCGTGCCATCAGGGCGCTGGATTCGATACTCACCCCGAAACCGGCCGTCTCCGCTCGGGTCGGCCGCGCGCATGAGCCCCGCGTCGAGCCGCTCGCGGTCGTCGGGATGAACCCGCGATTCGATGATGCTCGCGCGCGATCGCGCGTTCTCGTCGCTCAGCCCGAGAAGTTCGCGCACGCGATCGTCGAACGACGCGATGTCGCTCTCGACGTCCCACGCCCACGTCCCGAGCCGCGCCGCATCGACGGCCAGGCGATACCGTGCTTCGCTCGCGCCGGCTTCGAGGGCGGCGTTCTGTTCGGGCATTTCCTTCCGAACGGCCATTACGTAAGAGTAGCCGAGCAAGCGCCGCGCCGGGAAACGGGGATGAGGGATGGGGGATGGGGGATGGGGTTAACAGCGGACACCCTCGGGATGTTTCTTCTAGTGACAAGAGCATCCCGAGGGTTCTCGCCGTCTCCCCTCATCCCCCATCCCCC
>DASUGD010000301.1:0-17883 GCA_036274195.1 Gemmatimonadaceae bacterium
CCCAGCTGAAGCCCGACTTCTCGTTGATCTCGCCGGCCAGGATGTTGGAGAAGCCCTGGGTGTCGAACGAGCCGCCCCACTGGTAGGTGCCGAACGGCGTCAGCTCGACGCGCTTCGGCGGCACGTAGCCGCCCTGCGCGCGGGCCGGCGAATTCATCGCGGGGAGCAGGACCATCGTCAGGGCGAGCGCGCGCAGCGTTACGGGAACACGGGACATGGGGATTCCTCCATCTCCGATACGTTAGGCGAAGACGTCAGGGGATGGCCTGAGCGGTTCGCATCGAGCGACAGTCGAGTCGAGCGCCGGTCCGGCGTCCCCGGGGCCTCACCGGTGGTGATGCCCACGGGGAACGTGGGCGGATGATTGCGCCCGGGCGGCGCCAGCGGCCATCGGACCTTTGTATGGTTCTCCGGCTCGGGTGGCGGCCTGACATGGCGGACACGCCAACGCGACGCCGCCCGTTCGTTAGGCGGCGTCGCGTTGCGATGTGGCCGCTCAGTGCGTGTAGGAAAAGCCGATGCCGAATCCCCAGTACGAGAACGACGCGCTCTTGCCGCCCAGGTAGTCACCACTGGAGAACGGGTAGTTGTATCGCGCGTTGAGCGTCCAGCCGATGTCGTACCCGGTCTTCACCAGAACGCCGACCTCGGGCGCGATCCCGAAATGCCAGGCATCGCTATCGGCCGTGTAGATGCCGGCGTCCACCGTCTGTTTCATCCAGTACGTCCCGGCCCCGAGTCCCACGAACGCGTGGGCGCGATCGCCCGGAGTGCCGGTCCAGTAGCGTGCGCGGGCGAGCAGCGGCAGCGACCCGATGTGCCTGTACGTCCGGGCGCCCGTTATCGTCCCGTTGCTGAACGTGTACGAGTCGGCGCTCGTCTCCTTGTAGATCTCCTGCCAGCCGCCGATGAAGCCGGCGGAGATGTTCGGGCGCAGGAACCAGTCACCCTCGGCGGTGAATCCGAGCCAGCTGAAGTTGTTGGCGAAGTCCGAGGCGTCGCCGGACGGCTGGGCCATCGTGTACGACAGCGTTCCGACGTATTGCTTCTGCGCCCGTGCACGCCCAGCCGGCACCGCGAGGAAAACGAGGAGGCTCAGCGCCCACACGAGCGGGCGAGCCGAGATGTGGCCCATTCTCGGCGTCGTGGAGAATACGGGTCTCATTTCGGCGCTACTCCGGTTTTCAAGTACGGTGACTGGTCGAAGGCCTGGTTGATGCCCGCGGTGGCGATAGCGATGTTGGTGGTTGCGTCGGCGAGCACGCCGTTGACGGCGCCGGTCCAGATGAGCGGCACCTTTCCTGGCTGCACCTGTGGGTCGGCGCTGATCATCCCCAGGATGACCGACCCGGTCGTATAGCTGTACGGGTACCAGTAGCCGGGGTAGCCCCACCCGTATCCGGGGCCGTAGCCCGGCGGCCAGTAAGGGTACCATCCCCAATAGCCCCAGTAGTCGTAGACCCAGCCCACGTACGTCTGTGACGCGACGGCGGCCGTGACGTACACGTCGACCGGGTTCTGCGTCGTCGGAACGGCAACCTCCGCCCATCCGAGGTCGTTCAGGTTACTGCGGATGGCGGAGAGGATGGCCTCCTGCGTGAGCGCCGGGACCTCCTGGTCTTCCTTCGCCGGCACGTAGATCACCGTGTCGGGGAGCGCGTACTTCGTGATCGTTTGGAACGATGCCGTATTGTCGTAGAGCGTCGTGACCGACGCGAACTCCGTCGTCGAGTCCACGGCGCGGTCGGGATAGCAGGCGATCGCGCTCAGCGCGAGGCAGGCCACCCCCAATGACGAACGTCCGATCATGCCTCCTCCAGTTCTCCGGTCCTGGCGCCCAGTGCTGCCAGTCGTGGTCGGCCAGACGCCTAACGCGAATCGCGACTCGCGACATGTCTCATCACGTGCCGCGATGTGTCGGCCGGCGTCGAGGGAAGGGTAGAGGAGGGGTCCGACGGCGCCAATTACACCTTTGGGCAATCGATGCTGAGCCCGCTAGCCGGACGTTAGGCGGTACGGCCAAGGTACACTTGGCCGATCCCTCGATCGGCGCGATCGTGTCGCCCATGCGCCCATTCCCCGACGTGACCGCGGCCCTCGCGTTCGCCCTGCTCTCGGCAGCCACCGCCGGTGCTCAGGCCTCAACGCAGTCAGGCCAATCCGCAGCGGAGGCATCGCCGTGTCACCGATGCCTCAACGGGTTTCGCTTCGTGCCATCGAGCATCGTCGACGAGCCATTCACGAATACCAGCTTCGAGAACGCCACCGGTGGCGGGATGGCGCTCAACCTCAACGTCCCCGTGCGCAACCTGAGCGGCGACACGCTCAATACCCTCACCGGCAACATCGGCTTCTTCCTGCTCGATTTCGAGTATCAGAAGTCGGTCGCGAAATGGCTCGCGCTGCGCGTGGGCGTAAACGGGATCGGCCGACTGGGCACGAGCCTCGAGGCGCTGATCGCCAGCGGGATATCCGCGGCGATGGGTGGATCGATCGGCGCCACCGTCCCCGTCTGGAACAAGCCGAACTTCCTCATCTCGGCGGTCGCTGATCTCAAGAACAACAAGCAGTGGGACGTCGATCCCTACACGTACGCCAAAGACATTGTGGACGACGGATATACGCCCGACGCGAAAGCCGTTCTGCTGAGCAGCGAGCGGGTGAACCGATGGTCCTTCGGCTTGAGAGGAGCGTGGGCCGTCAAGCCGTGGATGGGGCTCACGGCCAACCTCGAACCTGGCTGGGCGGATGGGGAGGTCTCCGGCAACAAGTCGCTCAACAGCTTCGGCGCACTGGCCGGCTTCGACCTGCACCAGCTCTGGGACGTCCCGATTTCCACGACGCTCGCCTACCGCGTGCGGACTGGCTCGGGCAAGAGCGGAAACATCTCGGGGGGATACCGGAGCGCCCAGCTCGGGGTGTACTACAACGCGCTCAGGGACGTTCTGATCGGCGGCGATTTCTTCTACTCGACGATCCGCGTGCAGGGCGGAAGCATCCCCGATCTCGACGCGATCCAATTCCGTCTCGTGACCCACATCGACTTCTGAACAGCCGGGGACTGGCGACTGGCGACTGCCGGGGACGGGGGCCGGACGACGGGCGACGGCGAAACGACGCGTCATTCCTCGCTCCGCTCGGAATGACAGCCGATTCCTGACCTGCCCGCTTCGCGGGCACGCGCGCTCGGAATGACAACGGGTGCCGGGCTGGCGACTCTGTCGCTTCGTCAGCCAGCGTCAGCCAGCAGCGAGCACGAGCAGTCAGCTACCAGCCGCCGTTTCTCCGTCGTCCGTCCGCCGTCCCCGGTAGTCACTCCGGCACGCCCCCTGCTTTCCAAGTCAATACGCCTTTGGGCCAACGAGATGTTGCGCCCGCTGCGGTCGCTTCGTCCCGACGTCAGGGCCGCGACTGTGGGTGACTTGGCTCACCGATCCGACGCGTCGAGTGCGATGCAGCACCCGCGGCCTGACTCGGACTCGGCGATCACGCCCGGGAGTGGACGTGTCAGAGCAGATGTTCCTGATCGAAGCACGACGGATGCGGCGCGGCGACCAGCCGGCAGGCATCGCGCGGTTCATCGTCACCGGTGGTTCCCGCTACGCGGCGCTGAGCAAGCTGCGGGTCTACTATGACACCAGCGACATCGACTCGCTGACCGCGACACCCGTCTCCGGCATCATCCCGATCGCCGGCGCGCTCGTGCACGACATGCGCCGCGCGACGCCGGACTCGGAAGCGTCGCAGCCGCACGAGAAACCCGACGCCGGCGACGACGACGAGCCCTGGAAGCGGTCGGCCTAACGATTCTTGGCCGGCGCCTAGCGGGCCCTCGCGCCGGCCGGGCGTGACGGCACGCGAATGCGCGTGGTCTGCCATCCGATGGACCACGTGGAGAAGTTCCCACCGAGGCGCGTGATCGCGCCCCGCGACCACGCGACCTTGAGCGAGTGGATCTTCCGGACCGGCATCGACGCGGTGAGCCCGACCCGCGCATTGTCCTGCCACTCCGACGCCGGAACGCCATCGAGCACCACGCGCCCACCTTGATAGTAGGTCACGTCGGCGGTGATCCAGAGACGGGGCTGGATGGTGTACCCGACGTGCGACTGGAGCGACAGCATCGAGTGCTGCGCACGCGTCTTGTCGACCAGGTACGACGAGTTGTCGGTAAAGAACCACCCGCCACCATACAGCTCGAGCGTCCATCGACCCGCGGGATGCGACACGCCGACCTCCGGCTTGAACGCCCAGCGATTCGTCCCGATGTTGATGAGCTTGTCGTCGAAATACTGGCCGGTGGGCGCGCTCACGGTCAGGCTCGCGCCGAGGGTCGTCGATGGCGTCCGGCGCACGAACTCCGGCAGCGCCATCGCTCGGCCGCCTAACAAGTTCACGGCAAACCTCAGCCGCGTGTCGGCAAGCCCCGATCGGTCTACCGACTGCGCCGCCTCGTCGATGCGCCCGCTGACTTTCGCCCACGCGTATGGAACGCCAACCGCCAGGCTCGCCGTCCGGCCGAAGAGCGGAAACGTGCCGCCAACGCCGAGCGTGCCGATGTACACCCTGGCGCTGACGTCGGTGATCGGGCTCGTGGGCTCGAGCACTACGTCGCCGGTGGAGTAGATCACGGCCACGCCGGCGAACATCACCCCGATCGGGTTCGCGGAATACGCTCGCGGCTCGAGTTCCTGTGCACGGGCCTCGCTCGCTGCATTCGCCAGTGAAATGGCGAACGCCAGCAGAACATGATGACGTATCACCTGCCCGCACGCACTCGAGCCTGTCCACTCACGACGCCTCCGGTCGATTCTGCGGCCGCGCGAGGATGATCAACGGCGGCGTTCCAGTGCTACCATTGGACGTTCGTGTAAAGCGATCGCGAGCCCGCGATCGGCCTGCCAAGTCGTGCGACCAAAGGGCAATGTCGACCGTCACGCGGCGCGCCTACTCTATCCGGCGACATCGCATATCGATGCGCTGCTCGCCGCCACCCGTGGGGTTGAGAGTCTCCTGGAAACGGCGGTGAGCTGGGGGAGCCGCGACCAGCGTTAGGCGTCGTGTCAGGCCGCCATTCCAGGATGCTGCGAGCGGTAGAGTCGCCCCCACGGACTGGGCTCGGCCCGCGCCGAGTTCCAGTCCGTCATCGTTTGCGGACTCGATGGCACCGAACCCGCGCCGCTCGCCACTGTCACGACACCGTTGGCAACAGCAGCTCGACGGCCCTTCGAAGCGTCGTGAGTGAGATCGGCTTCGTGAGAAAGCCCGCGCATCCCTCGGCCTCCGCGCGTTCTCCGAGGTCCGCGTATCCGGTGATGAGCAGCACCGGGATGTCACCGGTCAGGCGCGACGCCTTGAGACACCGCACGACCTCCCACCCGTCCGCACCCCTGAGCGAAAGATCCAGGAGTATCAGTTGGGGGTGCTCATCGCGTGCCGCCCGCAATCCATCGACGCCGGTCGAGGCGGTGATCACGCGATAGCCGGCGTGGCCGAGCCCGTCCGAAAACACGATTCGCGTATCGTCGTCGTCCTCGACGACCAGCACCGTCGCGGTGGACCGCCGCCTGTCCATGAACATCGGTTCGCAACCGTCAATGTGTCGGGACCACGATTCTGGGGCCGAGCGGCGCAGCCCGCTACTTGGTCCTAGGTCCGATATCACCCAGCCTGGTCCGGAAACGCCCATACCTAACGAGCATTGGCCTGCGGCGGCTCCGAGCCACGACCGAGCGCGCTCGACTCCAGCTGCCATCGCGTGGCCTCGGCGATCGCCACGCTCCGAATGAGCGCCGTCACCCCGAGCACCATCGCGCGGGTCTCATCGCGCCGGTACATCATGTCGATCCCCCACGGGAGGTCGAGCTCGCGGACGCGGACCGCGGCAAGCCCCGCGGGCGGATAGCGAAGGCTCGTGTGGAACCCGATGCACCACCCCTCGCCACGCCGCGCCAGTGACCAGGTGGTCTCGAGCCCCTCATACGACTGCTCGATCCGCGGACGAAAGTGGTGTGTGGCAAACAGCGTCATGATCCGGTCGTAGAACGCCGGGTACAGCGAGCGAGGCATGAAGAGAAACGGGAGGTCCCCGAGCTGCGACAATGAGATCTCATCGCGGCTCGCGAGTGGGTGATCGCGCGAGAGCAATGCGCAGCGCACCGCATCATCCAGCAGCCGGTCGGTCCGAAGCCGATCGAGGTATGGCGTTACGGAGGTGAACGAGTTGCAGATCCCGATGTCGATGTGGCCCGTCACCAGCGCGTCGGGCTGCAGCGGCGTCGGCATCTCGACGAAGCCCACGCGTATGTCGGGCAGCTCGGCGGCCACCCGATGCAGGAGCGACGCGAGCAGCCGGTCGACGACCGCCGGCGGTATGGTCGCCACGACACAGCGTCCCGTGGCGCCACGGGCGGCGCGCTGCGCCTCTGGCGCCACGCCGTCCATGCGGTCCAGGATGTCCCTGGCGACGACGGCAAACTCGGCTCCGGCCTCGGTTGGCACCGCCCCCCGAGCACGGCGCTCGAGCAGCGGAACTCCCACGATACGCTCGAGGTCGTGCATCTGCCGCGATAGCGTGGGCTGTGTGATATCGAGGCGCACCGCGGCCTGTCCAATGCTTTCCTCACTCATCACGGCGAGGAGATAGCGGAGATGCCGGATCTCGAGGCCGAGTGGAGCTACGGCGTTAGGCGACCCCGAACGGGCGTCGTCGTCCGTGATCGTCGGAGCCGGCGGCGCGCCACGCTTCGGCGGGGCGCCGCCGACCGCCTGGTGCGCCACCTCAAGCAGTGTCTCGCGAACGGTACCGACGACCGCTGACACCGCCCCTCGCTTCCAGATCACGTGAATCGGAAGCGTCGCATTGAGATCTTCCACGGGCACGACCACCACCCCCGGCGGGGCCCATTCCGAGAGCGAACGGACGAACGGCGTCCAGCCAACCCCGACGGCGATCTGCGCAAACGCGTCGGCCACGGTGTTCACCGCGAGAATCGGCGTGGCCGGCGTTGCACGCCGCGCGACCTTCACGCACATGCCGTGATGGTCGGCGTCCTGGCGGAAGCCGGCGATGATCGGCTCGGCTGCCAGATCCGCCAGGTGAATACTCGCGCGGCCTGCCAGGCGGTGCATGCTCGGGAGCATCGCCGCGTCGAACCGCTGTGTGGCGAGGCGCTGCCACTCGAGGTCCGTGAATTCGCGCGTTGGAGCGATGCCAATGCCAAGGTCTGATTTCCCCGACCTCACGGCCATCCACTGCGCCTGAGTGACGCCTTCCGAGACATCGACTTCCACCATTGGGTAGTCGCGACGGATCGCCGTCAGAAGACCTGCGACGATGCCGTTCCAGGTCGGCAGCCGCCCTGTGCAGATGGAACATCGGCCAGCAAGCCCCCGTCGCGCTCCCTGTGCACGCTCGATCGCGTGATTGACTTCGTCGAGGATCGCCTTCGCTTCGTGGAGTACCGCCTCGCCAGCAGGGGTGAGCCGCGAGGACCGCAGGTCTCGATCGACCAGTTCCACGCCGATCTCACGCTCGAGATCGCGAATCTGGCGCGAGAGCGCGGGCTGGGCGACGCGAAGTCGTCGAGCGGCGCGCACGAAACCGCCCTCCTCGGCGACCGCGACGAAATATCTGAGGTGGCGCAGCTCCATGACAGCTCCGACGTCGCAGCGGAACAGTGCTGACGTGCGCTCACAGCCAGCGCGCCGCGGCGGAACGCGCCAGGCATGGCTTCAAATACATCAAAGTCTTTGCCACCGATATTGGCCTCTGGTTACGCATCCATGTGGCACGCGAATCCGACCGTGCCTATACGACTTCGACCTAACGTGCGCCGCCGTACGGGCGCCGGATTCATACAGTGAGCTCCACGGAACCGCGCCGCATTCAGAGCGGTCTGCTCGACGCGCTCGTCGAGCGGATCGCCAGGAGTACCAACAGCTCCGCCGTCTTCGTCAGCGCAGAATCGCCCGCCAACGGTGTAAGCCTGCTCGCGGAGTTTCCGGCAGCGGCGAGCACCCAGCTCGACCCCTACCAATTGGAGGGTCGCGGCGGCAGCCGCTGGCCTGACGGGCAGGTCGTCGCCACGCCCGTTCGTTGGGAGCAGGAGGTCCTGGGTTGGGCCGCCGCGGTTGGCCCGAGCCTCGATCACGACAGGGAAGCCGAGGAGCTTGTCACACTCCTCGCGCAGTGCGCGACCGGCTTGCTCGGCAAGCGGTCGATCGAGGCTCCCCACCAGCAACAGCGGTCCCGCTGGGAGGACGCTGCGCGCGACGGATACTGGGAATGGGACTTCGAGTCAGGCGTTATGCGCTTTTCGCGCCGGAGCCTGGCGTTGCTCGAGCACCAGGGTGTGGACCGCCCAACGAGGCCGGACGTATGGCTGGACCACGTCCACCCGGATGACAGGGCTGGGGTATACGCGGCTCTGCTCACCGCCGCGACCGCACCTGATACCGTGGACCACGAGCACCGGGTGGTTCGGCGGGATGGGTCCGTCCGCAGGGTCGTCGTGCGTGCCGGGGCGGACCATGACAATGCCGGGCGGCCAATCCGGCTCGTCGGCTGGCTTTGCGATGTGAGTCGACTGCGGCGTGTGGAATCGGATCTCAGGAACGCGCAGCAACTCGCCGATGTTGGGCGCGTTGCCGCCGGCGCCGCGCACGACTTCAACAACTTCCTCACCGTCATTCGCGGCCATACCGAGTTGGCGCTTGGCGTCGTCGCGCCCGACAGCCCGGTGGCCGAAAACCTCGAGCTCATCAAGCATGCCGCTGCAGGAGCAACCACGTTGACCAGGCAACTTCTCAACGTCCGTCGCCGGCAGACGCCGGTCCAAACCGTCATTGATCTCAACGAGGCGGTCGGCGGGGCGGAGCGGACGCTTCGCTCGCTGGTCGGGACTCGCGGCGAGCTCGTTGTGCGCCTTCGCCCCGGGCGGGGCCTTGTTCGTGCCGATGCGGCACAGATTCATCGCCTGCTGATCAACCTCGTGGTGAACGCGCTCGACGCGATGCCCGCGGGCGGCATGCTGACCGTCGCGACCGACTCCACGACCGAGGACACGTTAGGCGGTCCGGCGAAGCCGCTCCTGCTGCCCCGTGGGGACTACGTCACGCTGAGCGTTCGTGACACGGGCGCGGGCATGGACGAAGCGACGCGGTCACGCATCTTCGAGCCGTTCTTCTCGACGAAGCCGTCGGGTCAGGGCACCGGCCTCGGATTGTGGATCGTGCGGGACATCATGGAGCGATCCGGCGGCGCGATCGACGTGCGAAGCACGCCCGGGGCCGGAGCCGAGTTCGTGATGTACTTCCCCGCCGCGGAGGGCGCGGTCGTCTAGCGACCCCCCCGACGGCTAGCGCGAGCAGGGTTTCGCTAGACGCACCAGCTCAACGCCTCGAGCGCGGCGCGTGGCAGCGTGTGCCAGTTCGCGGGGTAGTCGCGGACGAGCCGAATGGCGTTCGTGGACTCGAAGACGAGCGCCGGCTTTTTCCCGGGGCGGCGCCGCTCGTACGCGCGCCACGCGACGCCGGCTCCGTCGATGTAGTACACCTGCTTCCGCTCACTCGAGCTGGACTGAGCGAACTGGTCATTAGCCTTATCGTCGCGCGCCATCACAGTCCATTCTGCTGGGTGGCCTAATCTATGGCGCGGCGGTCCGCGCGCGATGTCTGGCACGCCGGCACCTTCCGACGGTAACGTTCGGGAAGTTTCCGCCGAGCGATTGCGATGCGTTCCCTGCTGCCCTTTCTGATACTCGCCATCGCGCCATCGTGCGCTTCATCGGGGTCGTCGCCGGATCCCGGAATCGCGTCGCCGACCGAGCGAGTCGTTGCGGCCGATACCCACGGCGCCTATCGCACCACCGTGTCTCCGAACGCGAAGGCGCACCTTCCGGCTTCTCCGAGCCGGGTGTTCGATGCGTTGAAGTCGGTGTATCGGGAGCTGGGCGTGCCACCGGGCATCGACGATCCGACCACCGGCCGGTTCGGCAACACGGACTTCTGGAAGACCGGCAAGCTTGGCGGCGAACCGATCTCGATGTACCTAAACTGCGGCGACTCGATCATGGGTCCGGCGGCCGACACTTACAGGATTTACATCTCGCTTGTCTCTCAGGTGCAGCCGGACGGGAAGGGCGAGACGAACCTCGAGACCGCTTTTGTCGCGCAGGCGCGGAACATGGAGGGAACCACCAGCGATCGCGTCTCATGTGGGACGACGGGTCGCCTCGAGGAGCAGATCCGGAAGCGCCTGGTCGAAAAACTGAACCTGGGGAACGGGTAAGTCACATGCCTGGTCCACTCTCTCGCGCGCGGTCCGAGCGACCGATCGAGTATCGTGATCGCCAGGGACGCGTGTGGTACGCCACGCAGGTTGCGCAGCTCAAGATCGTGACGCCGTCCATCGATGGTCCGAACCGGTTCCTCGTGATCCGGTTCGAGCACGAGGGTGAGAAGCGGTTCGTTCGCTGGCTCGGCGGCGACGAATGGCGTGGCAAGCAGCTGCTGCACCGGCTGTTCGCGGAGGCCGAGGTGTAGGCGGTGCGTCAGGGAACGCCGTGGCGGGCGGGTGCTAACGAGAAGGCGGCTCAGGCGCTCGAGTCGAGCTGCTGATCGCGTTGCGCCATTGACTCGCCGGTCACGCTCGCACAGCGTGTCTGGCTATGCACCTGGATCACGATGTCGTCTGTCCTACCCTCATCGGTAGGGAGCCTCAGCTCGCCGGTTTGCGACGCGTTCTTGGCCGCGCACGGGAAGGGAATGGCGGCGTCGCGCTGATCGTCGGCGAAGCCGGAGTCGGCAAGTCGCGGCTGCTTCGGGCGATGACCGATGAGGCGCGCGAGTCCGGCTTCTTCGTCCTGAGCGGCGCGTGCTTCGAGGCCGAGCGGTCGATTCCCTACGCACCGCTGCTGGATCTGGTGCGGCTCTTTGCCGGTGCTGCCTCGCCCGCCGTAGTAGCGCACGTGCTCGCGCCGGCGGCTTCCGAGCTCGTGACGATCTTTCCCGAGCTCGCTCCGGTGCTCCCCGACGCGACGCCGAACTCCACGATCGATCCCGAGACGAACAAGCGACGACTGTTCCATGCGCTGGCGCAGGTGATCACGACGCTGGCGCGCACGCAGCCGGTCCTCGTCACGTTCGAGGATGTGCACTGGAGTGACGACGCCACGCTGGAGCTGGTGTTCCACCTCGCGCGGAGTCACAGCACGCAGCCGGTCGCGATCGCGCTGACCTACCGCAGTGAGGAGGCTGGGCCGCAGCTGACGCGGCTCGTGGCGGACCTCGAGCGTGCACGCGTCGTGTCGGAGCTGCCCGTGGAGCGACTCGGTCGCGGCGACGTCGGCGCCATGCTGCAGGCGATCTTCGGCCCGCGCGACACGCTCGGTGATGAGTTTCTGCACCTCCTGCACGGGCTCACGGAGGGCAACCCGTTCTTCGTCGAGGAAACGCTCAAGTCGCTCATCGTCGGTGGCGACCTCGCGCGGACCGGGGGCGCGTGGCATGCGCGACCCCTGGAGCGCGTGCGCGTGCCGAAGACCGCCGTGGAAGCCGTGCGCCGGCGCCTGGCCGCGCTCACGATCCCGGCACGGGACGTTGCGTCCACGGCGGCGGTCGCTGGACGCCGCTTCGATTTCGGCTTGCTGCAGACGCTCACGAACCACGACGAGAAGGAATTGCTCGCGCTCGTGAAGGAGCTGATCGCGGCGCAGCTCGTGGTGGAAGAGTCGGCCGAGCGTTTCGCGTTTCGCCACGCGCTCACGCGGGAGGCCATATACGCGGAGCTTCTCGCTCGCGAGCGGGTGGCCTTGCACCGCGAGGTGGCGGCCGCACTGGAACGGCAGCATGCGCATGCACTCGACGGCGTGGTCGAGGCGCTCGCGTACCATTCGTGGGAAGCGGGAGACTGGGCACGCGCCGCGGAGTATGCTGCTCGCGCTGGCGAGCACGCCGCCGCGCTGTCCGCCCCGCGCGAGGCCGTCGCCCATCTCGATCGCGCATTTGCGGCGTCGGAGCGCGCGGGAGTGGAGCCGACCATCGGGTGTTACCTCGCGCGCGGGAGCGCGAACGAAACGCTCGGCGAGTTTCAGCGTGCCAACGACGACTTTCACGGCGTGCTCGCGCGCGCTCGCGCCGCGGGTGATCGCCGCGCGGAATGGGACGCGCTGTACGCGTTAGGCAAGCTGTGGGCGGCGCGAGACTACGAGCGCGCCGGGGCATACCGGCGCGAGGCCCTCGACCTCGCGCGCGCGGTCGGCGACGAGTCGCTCGTGGCGCGGAGCCTCAACCGCGTTGGCAACTGGTACGCCAACCTCGACGAGCCGCAGGCCGGCCTGCCGCACCACGAGGAAGCGCTCGCCATCTTCGAGCGGCTGGGTGACAGGACCGGGATTGCGGAGACGGTCGACCTGATTGCGATGGGCCATCACGTCGGCGGCGAGGAGCCGGCCGCGGCGGCGTACTACGAGCGCTCGGTGAAGCTGTTCAGCGACATGGACGACCGGCGGGGCCTGGCCAACGCACTGGCGCTGCTCGCGTTATGCGGCCCGTCGTACCAGTCGTCGTCGACCACGCCGTTCTCGAGCGCCGTCGTGGCGGACGAGCTCCGCGAAATGCGGTCGCTACGCCTGGCTCAGGAGATCGGATGGCGTGCCGGCGAAGTGTTCATCCGGTTCATTCTGGGCGACTGTCTTCTGTCCTATGGTGAGTACGACCGCGCGATCCCGCTCGCCCGTGAAGCGTTGTCCCAGGCCGAGGCGATCGACCATCTCCAGTGGATGAGCGGGACGCTCCGGATGCTGGGTGCCCTGTCGCTCGACCTGCTCGCGCCGGACGTGGCGCGCGAGCATCTGGAGTCCGCTCATCAGATCGCGCAGCGTATCGGGTCTCGCGTGTGGATCCGATGGACGGCGGCGCCGCTCGCGGTGGCGCGTGCCCGAACCTCGAGCCTTCCCGAGGCCATCGAAGTGCTGGATCGCGCGGCGCGCGTGGCCGGCTCCGCGGCGGCGCCCGGCACGCCGGCGGGCCCGTGGAAGCCATCGCCGACGCTGGGCGAGCGGCAGCTCTGGATGGCCCGCGCCGAGATCGCGCTCATCGAACAGCGGCCCGACACGGCGCTGCAGATCGCGGACGCTCGGCTCGAGGTCGAACGAGCAGGGAATCCCACGAGCATCCTCGGCGTTCCGCGCCTGTCGCTCGTTCGCGCCGAAGCGCTGTCGGCGCTTGGCCGGTACGAGGAAGCAGAGCGAACGCTGGAGATGGCCCGGGTGGAGGCGACCCGACAGGGTGCCAGACCGGTGCTCTGGCGGATCGATGCGGCGCTCGGACACGTGCACCGTGCGCAGCGAAAACGTCTCGAGGCCCGTCGAGCGTTCGACACGGCGCGAGCCCTGGCGGATGAGCTGGCGGAGAAGGTGCCGGATCCCGATCTGCGCGCGCGCTTTCTCGAGGGGCTCGACGCCATGATTCCGGCAGCCCCGTTGCCGTCGGCGGGGCGGGCAGCGAAGGAGGCGTTAGGCGGGCTCACGCAGCGCGAGCGCGATGTGGCCGAGCTGATCGCGCAGGGGAAGGCGAATCGCCTGATTGCGCGCGAGCTCGGGATCGGGGAGCGGACGGTCGAGGGGTATGTGGCGAGTGCGCTGGGGAAGCTCGGGTTCACGTCGCGGACGCAGCTGGCGGCGTGGGCGGTGGAGAAGGGAATAACCCGACCTCGTGTAGTTAACCGCAGGCAGCCGCGCTGATTGGTCCTGTGCGCCCAACGAGCCGCGTGAGACGGCAGAGGTCAGCGCACTGAAGCCGGCGGTGGGCAGGTGGCAGTTGGCGGACACCAGAAGGGCAACCGAGATGCGTGGCGCCTGTCTGCCATCCGCCCACTGCCCGCTGCCGTCTGCCGGCTTCAGTGCGCTGCCGTCTGCTTCGCTTTTCGGTCAACACCCCCGTACCAGCCACGGAAATCTCCCGTACCAGATCTGAAAGTCCGCGTGTTTTCCCCGCGGTAGCGCTCCCCCGTCTCCGGTATTCTGCCTCCGCATTCAACGCCCGACACGACGTCGAGCGCAGGCAGTGACTCCTTCGGAGACAGTTCCATGCGTACCACCCCTCTCGCCTATATCGCGGCCATTCTCGCCCTGGCAGCATGCTCCAAAGCCTCGGGCACCACGGTTCAGGACACCACGCCCACGGCGCCATCGGCCTCCAGGTCAAATCAACAGGGCATCACGTGGGGTCCGGCGCCGGCGTTCTTGCCACCAGGCGCCCAGATCGCAGTGCTGGAGGGTGACCCCACGGCGGCCGGCACGTTCACGATCCGTCTCAAGCTCCCGAACGGCTACAAGATCCCTCCGCACACCCACCCCACGGTCGAGAACGTGACCGTCATCTCGGGGACGTTTCGCGCGGGGATGGGCACCACGTTCGACGACGCGAAGCTGAGCGACCTCGGCCGCGATTCCTTCATCAGCATTCCGGCCGAGCACGCGCATTACGCGATGGCGCGCGGCGAAACGGTCGTCCAGGTGCACGGCCTGAGTCCGTTCGTGCTCACCTACGTGAACCAGGCCGCGGCGGCCCGCTGAGGATGACGCCACACCTAACGACTCCAACCCGGGCCAATGCCGGTCGGTTTCTCCCATTCTCTTCCTTGACTCCAACGATCTATATGACTGCCCTACCCGATACGCTGCGCGCCCCGCTCGAGCTCGACCAAATCGGCGAGCGCGTGCGCGCAACCTGGACCTCCGGCGATTTCGGCCGGATCGCCAAAGGGTATACCCGGGGCTCCAGTGAGTTCATCGCCCGGTTGGGCTTTGCGTCACTCGACCGCGTGCTCGACCTGGCCTGTGGCACCGGGAACCTGGCGATCCCCGCCGCGCGCACCGGCGCCTCGGTGACCGCGATCGACATTGCCGCCAACCTCGTCTCGCAGGCGCAGTCCCGAGCGCTGGCCGAAGGGCTGTCCATCCGGTTCGACGTCGGCGACGCCGAGCAGCTGCCTTACGCGAACGGCGAGTTCCAGACCGTCGTCACGATGTTCGGGGCCATGTTCGCCGCGCGTCCCGAGCGTGCCGCCGCGGAGATGCTTCGCGTGACCCGGTCCGGCGGCCGAATCGCGATGGCCAACTGGACGCCGTCGGGCTTCATAGGCGAGATGTTCAGGCTCACGACGGCATACGTGGCACCTCCGGCGGGTATTCCCTCGCCGTTGCTGTGGGGCACTGAAGACGCCGTGCGAGCGCGCTTCGGGCCCGGTGTGAAGTCGCTGACGCTGACGCCGCGGCTGATCACGTTCGAGTATCCGTTTGGGCCGGAGGAGACGGTGAACCAGTTCCGCCTCTGGTACGGGCCGACGTTGCGGGCGTTCGCGGCGCTGGATGAGCCGAACCGCAGCGCGCTGCGTCGTGACCTCGAGCGGCTCTGGACGGACCACAATCGCGCGACGGATGGGACGACACGCGTGCAGTCCGAGTACCTGGAAGTCGTCGCTGTCGTCAACTGACTGCCTAACTAGGGAGCATTCTCCAATGTCGACTACTACAACGCGCGCCATTGCGCGCACCTCGATGATGATCGCGTCGGTTGCGGTTGCCGCGACCGTCACCATCGCCGCCGCCCGTGTCGGCACTGCGGCCGCTGCGTCCGCGAAAGCGCCGGCGGCGAGCCACGGTCCGAAGGAGCCGAGCAACAAGTGGCTCGAGGGCCTCACCGCGAAGCACAAGCAATTCTTCGATGCGCCGACGGCGAACGGTGGCGTCCCGCTCGTCCACGTGATGAACTACTACGACACGTACAACAAGGCGTTCAACGTGAAGGACGCGGACATCGACGCGGTGCTCACGTTCTACGGCGCAACCACCTTCTACGGGCTCAACGACGCCGCGTGGGCGAAGTATCGGATCGGCGAGTTCCTGGAGACGAATGACGCGACAGGGAAGCCGGCGACGGCGAATCCGTGGCGCGCCGCGCCGGTGGTCCTTGGCATGACGTTGCCGCAGGCGAGCCTCGAGTCGCTGCACAAGCGCGGCGCCACGCTCATCCTCTGCAACAATGCACTGACGATCTTCTCGGCGATGCTGGCCCAGAAGCGCGGGCTGAACCCTCAGACGGTGTACGAGGACATGCGGGCGAGCATCCTGCCTGAAGTGGAGCTCGTGCCAGGAATGGTCGTGGCGATCGAGCAGGCGCAGCGCGCCGGGTTGAGCTACCACCGTCAGTAAGCACTGGTGTCAGGCCCGCAGGCTTTAGATACGGATGGGGTCAGAGTCCTAACGCATCATTCCAACGCCCCCCGGGGGGCGTGGGTGAGTCCCAAGGCTAGTTGAAATTCGGGTGGTGCCGCGGTACTGGAGTGCTGATCCGGCCAAGGATTCGCACTCGTTCCCGAGGACACCACCCATGGCAAGAGTACGACGGAAGCCGACCAAGAACCAGCGGCCCGCGACGGCGCCGCAGCACTCGATCCCGCTCGACGACGGCACGGTGACGACGCCGGTGACGCTGGCGATGATCCAGGCGCTCATCCCCCTCGGGCTCAAGGCGGTGGAGGAGGCGTTACAGGCGGAAGTGGGCGCGCTCGCCGGCGCCCGCTACGCGCACGAGGACGGCCAGGCGGGCGTCGTGCGCTGGGGCAAGCAGGCTGGGTCGATCTACCTCGCCGACCAGAAGGTGCCGATCACCGTGCCGCGGGTGCGGGATCGGGAGGCGGGCCACGAAATCCCGCTCGTCACGTATCAGCAGTTGCAGTCGCCGCGCGCGCAGGACCTCGGCTTGTTCCGGCGCGTGTTAGGCGGGTTGTCCTGTCGCGAATACGAGGCCGCGGCTGAGGCGGTACCCGAGGCGTTCGGGCTGGCCCGCACGAGCGTGTCGCGCCGGTTCATTCAGGCCAGCGCGCGGGAGCTGCGCCGGCTCCAGGAACGCCCGTTAGGCGATGCGAAGTGGCTCGTCCTCATCCTCGACGGCAAGACGTTCGCCGGCGATCAGCTGGTCATCGCGCTCGGCGTGACGAGGACGGGGGAGAAGCGCATCCTGGGGCTGGTGCAGACGGCGTCGGAGAACCGGCGCGTGATCACCAGCTTCCTGCGCGAACTCGGGGAGCGCGGCTTCCCCCTGGACGGCCCGCTGCTGGTGGTGCTCGACGGTGCGAAGGGCCTCCGGGCAGCGGTGCGCGAGGTCTACGGCGAGTCGGTCGAGGTGCAGCGGTGCCAATGGCACAAGCGCGAGAATGTGGTGAGCTACCTGCCGAAAGCCGAGCAGTCGGCGTGGCGGCGGAAACTGCAGGCCGCGTACGCACACCCGGCGTATGCCGACGCTAAGCGCGCGCTGCAGCGGCTCATTCGCGAGCTGGCCGTCCTCAACGAGTCGGCGGCGCGGAGTCTTGAGGAGGGGCTCGAGGAGACGCTGACACTACACCGGCTGGGCGTGTTCCCCGAGCTGGGGATCAGCTTCAAGACGACGAACCTGATCGAGAGCGTGATGGCGCGAGTGGAGGACCGGACGGCGAAAGTGGACCGGTGGCGGACGAGCGACCAGAAGCTGCGCTGGTGTGCGGCAGCGTTAGGCGTAATGGAGCGGCAGTTCCGCCGCGTGAAGGGCTACACGCAGCTGCCCTTGCTCCAGCGCGCCTTGCAGGCCAACATCCCGACTTCCCGAGACGCTGCCGCTTGAGCGCCTCTCCATGCGGCCCCATCCGAAAGTCAACTGACTTTGGGACTCACCCAACCTCGGCGTTCTGGAGGTTAACGGCCTGAGAATCACCGAATCGGCGCCGAATCGGACCGCTCTTCCCCGTCCTGACCGTCACACTACAGGCACACGCGGCTATGCCTGACGAGAGGCGGCTCTTGCCTGGCGCGCGAAAGCGACGTGAGTACTTCAATCGAGGAG
>DASUGD010000302.1:0-3773 GCA_036274195.1 Gemmatimonadaceae bacterium
TCACCACCGACCAGCCAACAGGGAGCTCGATGCGCCAATCTCGCCGCACGAACACCGGGAACCGACCGGACACCCTCGCCCGCCGCTGGCGCCCGTGGTTCACCGACGATCCCCTCCGCCTTTCCGGGGACCTGCCGGTCACCCGGCCGGTCGTCGGTGCCGCGGAAGGTAACCCGCCGGACGAGGACTCAACGTTAGGCGAGGTGTCCGAACCATCCTCCCTCCCGCTCGAGGCCGTTCGCCAAGATTGAGCGGATAGACGGGCAATCGAGTGGTGGGCAATGCGCGGAGAGCCGGGCCGGGAGCGTCACGCTTGCAGGACGATACACTTGACGCTCGACGGACAACGCACTCGGGGACGCTTGGTCTTCGCTGTCGTTCCGCGTTGGGCACGGTACGTCTCGCGGTGCGCGCGCAGCGGGCGGAGACGGCGATATATTCCCTCTCATGAGTCCCCTTTCGAGCTTCATCAGAGAGCACACTGAGGAGATCCTGGCCGAATGGGAGACGTTCGCGCGGTCGCTCCCGATCGGCGTCCAGATGGATGTCGATGCACTGCGTGATCACGCCAAGGCCATGCTCGACGTGATCGCGCGCGACTTAGAACAACCGCAGACGTCGCGTCAGCAGGATGCGAAAGCCAAGGGAGCGCTGGACAGCCAGGAGCCAACGGTACGCACGGCGGCCACGGAACACGGATTAGGGCGCGCGCAGAGTGGATTCACGGTCAACCAGATGGTGGCGGAGTTTCGCGCGCTGCGCGCCAGTGTCCTCCGCCTCTGGGGCAAGCAACGAGGATCCACGGGCGCGGCAGAGCTGAACGAGATGATCAGGTTCAACGAGGCCATCGACCAAGCGATCGCCGAGTCGCTCGCGCGCTTCACGCAGGACATCGACCACACGAAGGAGCGATTCCTCGCGATTCTCGGTCACGATCTCCGCACGCCACTTGGCGCGATCGTCATGTCGGCGCAATTCATCCTCGAGAGCGCCGAACTAGCCGAGCCGTACCGGGGGCTCGTCGACCGCATCCATAGGAGCGGTCGCCGGATGAACCAGATGGTGGACGATCTCTTGGACTTTTCGCGCACACGACTGGGCGACACGATCCCGATTGCGCGTGCGGAGATGGATGTGACGAGAATGCTGCATGATGCTGTCGCCGAGGTGGCTGCTTCGGTTCCGGACCGGACGCTCGAGGTCGAAGCGAGCGGTGAGCTGCACGGGGCGTGGGACTGCGCGAGGCTGACACAGGCGGTGACCAATCTCATCGCGAACGCCGCGCAACACGGCGTCAGTGACGCTCCGATCAGGGTGACCGCCCGCGGGGAAGCAAATGAGGTGATCATCGCGGTGCATAACGATGGGCCGCCTATTCCCGAGCAGCTCGTCGGTCAGATCTTTCAGCCGATGAAGCGCAGTCGAACCAATTCGGGCAACCGACGTCATCTGGGGCTTGGGCTCTACATCGTCGACCGGATCGTGGCTGCACACCGGGGGCGGGTCGACGTGGCGTCATCCGAAGGACATGGCACGACGTTCACGGTCCGCCTGCCGCGTCATACGTACCGATCCGAACCACGATGAGACGCATGAGAGCAGGCACCGAAGCGCCGTCTCGGACACCGCCCCATGATCCCGGCTGCCTAACGCCGAATGGATGCGAGTTGCGTCCTTCGTTCCAGGGGCCGGCGGCGGCTCGATCACGGGCGAAGGAGCGGCGGCGCCGGCATCTCCGTCGTATCGTGTTTCCGGCTGATCGTCCCCCGTTCACGTCTCGCCCGGTGTGCCATGGCAACCAAGCGCCGTAGCAGGAAAGCGATCGGCGACAGCGATAAGCGAGTGACCGGGGAGACCACCTCGCCGACGATCGTCGGCATCGGCGCTTCTGCGGGGGGACTCGAGGCATTCTCGCGACTGGTAGGCGATCTCCCGGTGAACACCGGCCTCGCCTACGTCCTCGTGCAGCATCTCGACCCACGGCACGAAAGCCTGCTCCCCGAGCTGCTGGGGCGTGCGACGGCCGTAACAGTCGTGCAGGCGGCGGACGCGATGCAGATCAAGGCCGACCATGCATACGTGATCCCGCCTAACGTGACGATGACGGTCGCCGATGGCCACCTTCGTCTGGTCCAGCGTCAGCTGACCGAGAGCCCGCACCTCTCGATCGACGCGTTCCTCTGCTCACTCGCCGAGGTGCATGGACCCGCCGCCATCGGTGTGATTCTCTCCGGAGCGGGGTCCGACGGATCCCGCGGGATCGAAGCCATCAAGCTCGAGGGTGGCCTCACGATGGCACAGGATCCGGCCACCGCGCGCTACTCCAGCATGCCACGGTGCGCGATCGAGACCGGCTGCGTCGACTTCATTCTGTCGCCCGAGGAGATCGCGGGCCAGCTCACCAAGATCGGAACACACATCGCGGGGCTGGGAACGTCCTCTGCGTCACGCGAACGTCCGAGCGCCGGGACGTTCGATGATGTGAACAATATCCTCGTGCTTGTCCGGAACCGCACTGGTGTCGATTTCCGGGGCTATCGGCGAGGAACGGTCGACCGGCGCATCCTGCGCCGCATGCTCCTGCACCGCCAAGCTACACATCTGAGCTACCTCGAATACCTGCGGGACCATCCGAGGGAGGTCGATGAACTCTACGACGATCTCCTCATCGGCGTCACCAGCTTCTTCCGCGATCCCGAGGTATTCGACGTACTCCAGCGCGAGTACTTCCCGGCACTGCTGGCGGGTCACGCACCGGACCGTCCGATTCGCGTTTGGGTCGCAGGCTGTGCGGGTGGTGAAGAGACGTACTCCATAGCGATCGCCCTGCTCGAGACGCTCGATGACGCTGCCGCGACGACGCCGATTCAGATCTTCGGCACTGACCTGAGCGAGAAGTCGATCGCCAAGGCGCGGGCCGGTCTGTACCCTGATGGAATCGAGTCGACCGTGTCGCCCGAGCGGCTGCGCCGGTTCTTCGTGAAGGAGGAATCCGGCTATCGCATTCGCAAGACAGTCCGTGACCTGTGTGTGTTCTCTCGGCACGACATCGCGCGCGACCCGCCCTTCGCGCACCTCGATCTCATCACGTGCCGAAACGTCCTCATCTACCTCGAGTCGGCAACGCAGGCCCGCATCTTCCCGATTTTTCACTACGCACTCGACCCCAACGGCTTGCTGTTGTTAGGCACCGCGGAGACGCCGGGTGCGGCGGCGGACGGGTTCGTTGCGCTCGACAAGCGGTACCGGATCTTTCGCCGGCAGCCGACGGCGACGCGACCAATGGGCCTCGAGCTGACCCTGCCAACGTTCGAAGCCTCCCACCGCAGCCCTGGCCGGCTTGCGCCGGTCCCCGAGGCATCGCCCGGTGACCTCGAGGCCGAGGCGAACCGGCTTGCGCTTGGTCACTACGCGCCGCCGGGCGTCGTCGTCAACGAGCGGCTCGAAGTCCTGCAGTTTCGCGGGCGAACCGGCGAGTTTCTCGAGCACCCGTCAGGCAGGGCGAGCCTCAACCTCCTGGGTCTCGTACGGCCCAAGCTCGCTACCGCGATTCGTGCGGTAGTTCACGCGGCACGCGCCAGCGGTCAGTATGAGTCGCAGCAGGGGGTCGTGGTCGCGGACGGAGACACGAAGCACCAGTACGCGGTGGACGTGATGCCGTTCCGGGTCGCCTCCACATCGGGGCAGTTTTTCCTGGTAAACGTCTCGCGCACGCCAGTGGAAATGGTCGCGCCGAGCCCCCCTCGCGCGCGTCGTTCCCGGTCACGGTCGAA
>DASUGD010000303.1:0-2818 GCA_036274195.1 Gemmatimonadaceae bacterium
AGCCGCGGGTCGACGACATTGCGTCTTCAGAAGGCGCGAAGGCGTGGATCTTCGAAGGCACGTCGCTTCGGCTTTCGGGGCACTCGCTCTCCGCGGACGTGGTGCTGGTGCGGGTCGGTGAAGTCGAGGTCGCGCTGGCGCCGGATGTCGTGGCCGACGATCGCTTGACGGTTGTCGTTCCGGCGGGCCTCCGCGCCGGGGTGCAGAGCCTTCAGGTGATTCATCGTCTCGACCTCGGGACCTCTTCTCCTTCCGAACCCCACCGAGGATTCGAGTCGAACGTCGTCGCGTTCGTCCTGCATCCAACGATCGCGTCACCCGGGCCGGTGCCGCCGGCTGTCGCAGCGCCCTCGGTCTCGAACGTGACGCCGACGCTAAAAAATGGCGCGCCAGTCGTCGTCGACGGCGTCACGCTGCAGTCGGCCGATGTCACGGTCCACTATGCGCCGCGGGTGGGCCGCCAGCAGCGTGTGACATTACTGCTGAACGAGCAGACCGTGCCGATCGGGCGCGCCGCCCGCTCGTACTCGTTTGCCGGCCCGCGCGACAACGGGATTGTGTCGCCGAATGATCCGGACACCGGAAGCATCGTGTTCGCTGTGAGCTTCGTCGCCCCCGGAACCTACCTCGTTCGCGCGCAGGTCGATGGAGCCGAGAGCCCCTTGAGCGTCGACGGCACGGGACAGTTCGTATCTCCCGCGGTCACGATATGACGACGACCTCGATCGATGTCGAACGTGCACCGGGTTCACGCGAGGCGTGGCTCGCGTCGAACCGGCAGGGGTTGATGGAGGCGCTCGATCGCGTTCGACGGCACATCGAACGCGCGATCGACGCGCGCCATCCCGCCAACACGACCGGCATGAGTGGAGACGACTCCCGGGAACCCGAACCCACCAGAACAGCGGCGGCGCTCGTTCACCTCTGCACGGCGTTTGCCCTCTCCAATTTCGAGCGCGACGTGCTCCTGATGTGTGCCGGCGTTGAACTCGATCCGAAATTGAGCGCCCTCTACGGACGGGCGCACGACGATCCGCGTCGCGCCTGGCCGACATTCGGGCTGGCGCTTGCGATGTTGCCCGACCCGCACTGGAGCGCGCTCACACCCGCCGCGCCGCTGCGTCTCTGGCGGCTCCTCGACATCGTCGATCCGGCGCCGCTCGTGGACAGCCGTCTTCGTCTCGACGAACGAATTCTGCACTTTCTCCTCGGCATTCAACACATCGACGTCCGGCTCGCGGGTGCGCTGACGCCGCTGACCCCGTCGACTCTGGCGGACGAGGCGCCCAGCCCGGCCGCCATCCACCTGTCCACCGTGCTCACGAGCGACGACGAGCGCGAGTCGGTGATCTCGGTGTCAGGGCCGTCAATTATCGAACGGCGCGCCGTGGTTGCAGCTGCCTGCGCGGCGCTCGATCGCCGAATGTTGATGCTGAACGCGGCCGATGTACCGCAGGCACCCGCGGAACGGGACAGTTTCGTACGGTTGATCGAGCGCGAACTCGTGCTGACGCGTGGCGTCCTGGTGCTGGAGATCGACGAATCTGGTTCCGGCGCCGACCATTCAGCCCGACGCATCGCGGAACGATTCCGCGGCACGCTGATCGTGTCCTGCGCCATGCGTCCACGCGAGCTCCCGCGCACGGTGACGGCGGTTGACCTGCGCCGGCCGCACGCGCTGCCCGAGCGTCTGGCATGGCCGCGGGCGGGCCTCGACGAAGTGGCCGAGCGTATCGAGCCGATGGCGTCGTGGGCCGATCTCGTGCTGCCCGAAGGGCAGATCCGCACGCTCGGCGAGATTGCCGCGCACGTCAGGCAGCGCGAGACGGTGCACGAGCGATGGGGTTTTGCGGCGAAGAGCCGGCGGGGACTCGGAATCACGGCCCTCTTTGCCGGCCCGAGCGGCACGGGTAAGACAATGGCGGCCGAAGTGATGGCGAACGAGCTGGCGCTGGATCTGTATCGCGTCGATCTGAGCCAGGTGGTGAGCAAGTACATCGGCGAGACCGAGAAAAACCTGCGCCGCGTGTTCGACGCCGCCGAGGATGGCGGCGCGATCCTGCTGTTCGACGAAGCCGACGCGCTCTTCGGCAAGCGAAGCGAAGTGCGAGACAGCCACGACCGCTATGCCAATGTCGAAATCAGCTATCTGCTGCAGCGGATGGAAGCGTACCGCGGCCTCGCGATTCTAACGACGAACATGCGGAGCGCGCTGGACCCGGCGTTCATGCGCCGGCTCCGGTTCGTCGTCACGTTCCCGTTCCCTGATGCCTCGCAGCGTGCGGAGATCTGGCGCCGCATTTTTCCGCGGGAGACGCCGACGGTCGGATTGCAGCCCGACAAGCTGGCGCGGCTCAGCGTATCCGGTGGCCACATTCGCAACATCGCGATGCACGCCGCGTTCCTTGCCGCGGATGCCGGTGGCCCCGTAAGCATGACGCACCTCGCGCGGGCGGCGCGCAGCGAATACGCGAAGCTCGAAAGACCGCTGAGCGACGCCGAAATTGCCGGTTGGACGGAGTAGCCGATGGCAGATGCCGACAGGCCGCGGCCCTCGCGGATCGTGGTTCGAATCGACGAGCTGATTCTGGACGGGGTTGCGCCAGGAGACCGGTATGCCATTGCCGACGCCGTAAGAAACGCGCTCGCAGAACAGCTCGAGCGGAATGGTGCGGGTCCGTCGTGGAACAGGGGCGCGAACATCGAACGGATCGATGCGGGCGAGTGCCGGCTCCCGCAGCGTGCTGGCGCCGGCACCTTGGGCGCGCGGATCGGCGAGACGATCTCCCGCGGGATCTCGACGTGGCCGAACGTGCGT